>JAUPVS010000005.1 GCA_030916945.1 Patescibacteria group bacterium | reverse complement strand
TATTAACTAAGTTAATTATGTTACTTAATAATCATGTCAAATATGTGGAGCACCCCAAACGCACTTGCGGAAACCCATTCGTATTTTGTTCAGGAACGCACACGCACCCCCACAGTTTATTAATCATAAGCGGCTTGCCACCCGGCCACCTGGCCGCTAGAATGTAGTTATGAAGCTGAAAAAGCTCGACCAAACTGGGTCGCACCTAATAGCCGTATCGCTGGTAATTGTGGCAATTGCCGTAGTTGGGTTTGCTGGTTATCGAGTTTTGGGACAGAAAAAAGACAACAACACCAATAGCCAGCAACCGTCCAAGACGACCACGGAATCCGACCTGGTTCTGCAAAACCTCGGCATTGACACGCTTAGCAACGTTGACGTTACCACTCAAGCTACGCGCGAATACCAAAGTCGTGGCTTGAAAGGCTTCTATATATTTGGCGAAAAACTGGACGACACTCGCAAGAACCCTAACTTCGAGTACGCCTCACTCAAAACAGGCACCAAAGCCGTTGCCGCCATCGATGGCACCGTAACCTTTGTTAAGTTGCAGAACGACAGCAATGACTACGAAGTAATGGTTCAGCCCAAAGACGGCTCCGCCTGGACGATTGGCTACGACCACCTGGTAAAACTGACCGTTAAGCAAGGCGACACAGTTAAGGCCGGTGATCCGCTGGGCGAACCCAATGTTCAAAATAATGGCCTGCTACGGTTCGAAGTCCAGATCAACAAAGATGCCGATGGCCAGACTACCCATTACTGCCCATCCAATTTGTTGGCGGCAAATGTTAAGGACCAGCTATTAACCGAACTAAAAACCATGCAAAACCAGTGGAACACTACCACCGGCTATCAGTTATATGACGTATCGCAGCAAAACCCGGTTGGTTGCCTAAAAACCACTATGACACCAGCCGAGGCCGAAGGTCGCTAGCGCTCAGTTATAGTCGGTGGCTGGCACCTGTTCCCAGTTGGGGAGGCAGGTATTAAGGCCAAACAGGCCAATGTCGCGGACGTCCGCAAAGGTGTCTAGCTTGGCTAGCTCGGCCGCACTAAAAAACTCGAATTCGGTTACTTCGCCGTCGCTGACAGCACCAGCTGGGGACTCACTGGCAACCAATATAAAGCCAGCATCGCTATGAAAATGATCTTCGCCAACGAACGGGTGTGAGAAGTAGCTGGCCGGTACCGGGTGCAGGTTGCCATCGGTCGATAGCTTGAGGCGTTCTGGCGGCTGCAAAACTTTGAGCTGGCTCATTTGATAGCCGGTTTCTTCTTGGAGCTCGTGGCAAATTGCTTGCCAGGGGTTTTCGTTGAGTTCGATGTGGCCGCCAAACTGCATCCAGCGACCCAGTTTTTTGTGCTTGTGCAACATCAGCTTAGGCTCAGCAAAATCGGTTCTAATTATGTAAGCGCTGACAGTATGGTCGTATTGTCCCGGTTTGGTATGTAAATGAGGCATATTGACAGTATACAGCCGCCCACGAGAATGATAAGCTTAAATAGAATCGAGGAGGATTATGGCCGACGTTATTACAGCTAAAAACATTGTTAAAACCTATGGTAAGGGCGAGAGCGCTTTTTCGGCCCTCAAGGGTGTTGATCTAACTATTGGCGAAGGCGAAGTTGTTGCCGTCATTGGCAAGAGCGGCTCCGGCAAGTCCACCTTAATGCACCTGTTGGCTTTGCTCGACACGCCCACCAGTGGCAGCATCAGTGTTAATGGTGCCAACGCCTCGCAGATGAATCGCAAGAAGGTCGATCGGCTGCGCAACGACGAGTTTGGTTTTGTGTTTCAGCAGTTCTTTTTAAACGGCGACGAAACGGTACTCAGTAACGTCGTCTTGCCGTTAAAGATTGCCGGTATTACGCCACGCGAACGCAAGCGCCGCGGCCTAGAAGTTTTAAAGGCTGTCGAGCTCGATGATAAAGCCAATAGTAAGGCGTCTAATTTAAGTGGTGGCCAGAAGCAGCGGGTTTGTATTGCCCGGGCTCTAATAAATAACCCCAAAGTTATTTTTGCCGACGAACCAACCGGTAACCTTGACAGTCAAACTGGTAGCAAAATTGAGTCCCTGCTGTTTTCTTTAAATAAGAAGAAGGGTATTACGCTGATTTTTGTAACCCACGACCCCGACCTAGCTAAGCGCTGCCAACGCGAGGTTCATATTAAAGACGGCAAAATTGTTAGCGTTACCGTAAATAAAGCCGCTGGCAAGCGAGGTAGCAAATAATGAAATACCGCGACATTATCCGCACCGCCAATAGCAACCTGCGCAAAAGCAAACTGCGCACCTTTCTAACCATCGGCGCCGTTTTTATGGGCGCTCTAACTTTGATGCTTACCACAGGCGTGGGGCAGGGCTTAAAAACCTATGTTGATGAACAAGTCTCGGCCGTTGGTGCCAAAGACGCTTTGATAATTAGCGTCAAAACCGAAGGTGGTGGTCCGGTCAGTAACGACAATCCTAAAGATTACGACCCCAGCAAAAAACAGGCCTCGGCCGATTTTACCAATCCACCGATGCTAAGCGCCGAGGACGTTGCCAAGATAGAAAAGACCGAAGGCATTAAAAGCGTTCAGCTATTTTACCCGGTAGCCGCCGAATATATCACCCGCCAGGGCCAAGGTAAGTTCTTGATTACGGCCACCCAAGCCGTTGACGGCCTTAACCAGCCGTTAAGCGCCGGTAAGCTGGTAGACAATAGCAGTGACACCAGTCAGATCACTATTCCGCCAGCCTTTGTTGGCAAGTTAGGTTTTTCTAACGACCAAGACGCTGTTAATAAAAAGGTTGCCATGGCCTTCAAAGACAGCCAAGGCCAAATTTTTGAAATCCCAGTCACCGTGGTTGGCGTCCAAGAAAAAACCCTTATCCAAGGTAACGCCGCCAACGTTAACGATGCCACTATGCTGGCCGCCTTTAACAGGGCTACGGCTGGTGTGCCCGACTTTCAGCGTAATCAATACGCCTACGTGGTCGGCAAGTTCGACGTTAATATGAGTGAAACCGACCTCAAAGCCCTTAAGGATCGCCTAGCCGAACAAGGCTACAGCGCCTCTACCTTAGAGGACCAACTAGGCATTATTAACAATGTTATTAATGTTATTACTGTATTCTTGGCTGTCTTTGCCGGTATCGCGCTGGCGGCCGCCAGCTTTGGCATTGTCAACACCTTGTTTATGTCGGTTCAAGAACGAACCCGCGAGATTGGCCTAATGAAAGCCCTCGGAATGGGGCGCCGCAAAATCTTTGCACTGTTTAGTCTAGAAGCCATTCTGATTGGTTTCTGGGGCGCCTTAATTGCGCTTGGTGCCGCCAATATTATTGGTCGGATTGGTAGCAAGGTGGCCGCCAATACACTTTTCAAAGACTTCGAAGGTTTGGAGTTATTCTCGTTCCCAACCCGGGCGATGATTCCAATTATCATCCTAATTATCGTTATCGCCTTTTTGGCTGGTGCCTTGCCAGCCCGCCGCGCCAGCCGCAAAGATCCTATCGAAGCCTTGCGCTATGAGTAAACGCCAGCTCGGCCTATTTACCATACTGGCAGTATTGGCTAGCTTGCTGTTGCCGTTGGGTATGCCACGGGCGCAGGCTAGCACTCAAGACTTTGAGATCGAATCATTCACGGCCGATTACTACCTAGACCGCCGCTCCGACGGTGTGCCCACCATGAAGGTGCAAGAAAAAATCGTGGCCGTTTTCCCGGACTTCGACCAGAACCACGGCATTTTGCGCGCCATCCCTAAAACTTACAAAGACCAACCACTGGACCTTAAAATAACAGGTGTTACCAGCCAGTGGGGTAATGCCTGGCCTTACAGCACCAGTACCAGTAACGACAACTTGGTTCTAAAAATCGGCAGTGCCAGCCGCTACGTCCGCGGCACCCAGGTCTATAACATAAGCTACCAACTTAAGAACCCGATTACCTTTTATGACGATCACGACGAACTGTATTGGAATGTTAATGGCAACGATTGGTCGCAACCTTTTGGTGCAGTAACGGCGCGAATCCATATTCCAGCCAGCCTTAACGCTGACTTAAAAGATGACCAACTGTGCTACACCGGTTTGCGTGGAAGTACCGCCCAAGACTGTACCATCAACCGCAGCCCCGAAGCCGGTGGCACGCTGGTGACAGTGACTGCCGACAACCTGGACAGCGGCCAGAACATGTCGTTTGTTTTGGGCTTTAACCAGGATACTTTTAAACCCGACCTAGCCGCCCACCGCCTAGCAATTTTACGCAACGTGGCTTTAATTATGCTGTTGGCTGGGCCAATTATCTGGAGTGCCTTTTATATTTACATTCGTTGGAACCGTGTTGGACGCGATGCCAAGGGCCGGGGAACGATAGTGCCGCAATATGTGCCACCCAAAGGTCTGAATAGCCTAACTAGCGATGTAGTTTTAGGCGAAAGTCTGAGTAAAAAAGCGGTATCGGCGATGATGATTGAGCTAGCCGTGCAGAAGGTCCTAATTATTCGTGAAACTACTGTTAAAAAACTTGGTCGTGACAAAACTGACTACGAGCTAGAGCTGCGTAAGCCATTAAGTAGTTTGGGCGCCAGCGAACAGGCCGCTGCCAAACTGTTCTTTACAGCCGGCACAGTTGGCGAAAAAGTTGCCCTGGCAGATCTTAAAACCAAGTTGGCTACCAAATACGCCAATTTAGCCAGATCGATTTCGGCTGATCTAACCAGCGCTGGTTACTTTACTAATAATCCAGTTAAAGTTACTGGTCGCTACTATGGCGCTGGCAGCGGGTTGTTTGGGGTAGGCTTGTTTATTAGTTTGCTGTTAACACAGGTATCGCTATTATTTTTGGCTTTAGGGATTGGCCTGATAGTCGGCGGCTTCTTGTTTATTGTTTTTGCTAAGGCAATGTCGGCCCGCACGCCTAAAGGTGTCGAGGTCTTCGAATATCTACAAGGCCTAAAAATGTACATGGAACTGGCCGAAGCCGATCGCTTGCGTTACCTGCAAAGTCCCGAGGGCGTCCGCCAGTGGGGCGATCCGTCTAAGCCGGTCAACCAGCTCAAACTTTTTGAAAAGCTACTACCGTATGCCATGATCTTTGGCATCGAAAAAGGTTGGGCCAAGCAGTTCGAAGACCTCTATACCGAAGCACCTAGCTGGTACCAGGGCAGTTCGCGTCCATTTACTACCGGCTACCTGATTGGTTCACTCGGTTCATTTAATAGCGCCAGCACAGCGGCATTCATGGCACCATCCAGCTCCGGCTCGAGTGGCTTTGGCGGCGGCGGTTTCTCTGGTGGTGGCGGTGGCGGTGGTGGTGGCGGCGGCTGGTAAGCCAGAGCGCGACGCATGCTACAATAGCCTTAACCAGTTATGCAAAACCAAATCAAAAACTTACAGCAAAATGCTGAACGCCTTACCCGAGTAAACCTTGGCCTAGCCGCCGTCTTGGCCGTTTTTATTATTGCCAGCGATGCCTGGAACTTGGTTACCAGAGAACTGACCTCGCAGCGTTGGATGATGTGCGGTGCCCTGTTATTAGTAACCGCCGCTACTTGGTACCTTAGTCGCTACAACAGTAAAAACCCAGCCTATTACAAAGTCCTGATCGTTGGCATAATTTTGGCGCAAGTTGTCCTAGCCAGTTTTGTGGTGTTTACCGAGCGCGGCATGGCCAGTCGGGGCGTGGCGCTTTATGCCTTGCCGATTGTTAGTTCGTTGGCACTACTTAGCCGTAGCGCAGTGTTTGCTGCCGCTACCCTTTGTACGGCCGCTTACGCCGTAACGGCCACCCAGTATTTCTATATTCATTTTAACGAAGGTTATAAAGCCGAGCTATATGCCACTCTTTTCTTATATAGCGCCGTGTTCTATGCTCTGGCCTTTGTTTTGTCGGTTGTAATGCGACCAAAGAAGTCACTATAATAACACCCAGATGAAATCGATCTGGCGGATAATCACTTATACCAAGCAGTTATGGCCGTACTATCTAACAGTTAGCGGCATTTCTATTTTAGTGGCCGTGGTTGGCTTGTTGGTACCAATGCTCAGTGGCCGGGCTATTGACGCCATTCAAACTAACGCCCAAGGCGAAGTCGCCAAGGTTGTCTGGTTGGCGATTGGTATCTTTGCCCTAGATGTGGCCAGTACTTTCTTAAGTAACATTGGCGGCTACTACGGTGACCAAATGGGCGTCCGCTTGCAACGTACCCTAAGTCATAACTATTACCAACACTTATTATCTTTGCCGCAGGACTATTTTGATACTGAGCTGTCGGGCAAGATTATCAATCGTTTGAATCGTTCGATTACCCAGATCACTAACTTTATGCTGATGTGGAGTAATAACTTCCTACAGTTTATCTTCAGCACTATCTTTGCGCTGGGGATAATTGCTTACTACAGCTGGCCAATCGCCATATTGCTGGCCTCGCTTTATCCGATCTACATATACATGACCGTTAAAACTAGCGGCAAGTGGCAAAAGTACCAAGCAAAAATTAACCTCAATACCGACATCGCCAGCGGTCGCTTTGCCGAGTCGATCAGCCAAATTAAGGTGGTTAAGAGCTTTATTCAAGAAAAGCGCGAACTCAGCTTTTTTAGTAAGTATTACGACACGATTGTAAAAACCGTTCAGCCACAATCGCACCTGTGGCACAAGCGCGATGTGCAGCGCCGCTTGGTCTTAAATGTCATCTTCCTAGGCGTCTATCTGTTGATATTTGTCCAAGCCGTTAATGGTCACTTCAGTACTGGTCAGGCCGTGGCCTTAATTTTGTACGCTATGCAGATTCGTATACCGATCTTTACCATCAGCTTCTTGGTCGAGAACACTCAGCGGGCCGTGGCCGACAGTAAAGACTACTTTGAAGTCATGAACCTCGAGCCCCAGATTAGCGACAACCCCGATGCTAAAACCATGAAGGTCACCAAAGGTGAAATTGAGTTTGATCATGTGACATTTTCTTACCGTGACAAAAAGGTCATCAAAGACATCTCACTTAAGATTGCCCCTGACACCAAAGTTGCCCTAGTCGGCGAAAGTGGTGAAGGCAAGACTACCTTGACCAATCTGTTGTTGCGTTTGTACGAACCCCAAGAAGGCTCGATCTTTATTGACTCCCAGGATATCAATCATGTTAGCCAACAAAGTTTGCGCCGTAACATTGGTGTGGTCTTTCAGGACCCGGCGCTATTTAGCGGCACCATTTTTGAAAACATCGCCTATGCCAACTCTAAGGCCACCATGAAAGATGTCGTGGCGGCTGCCAAGGCAGCTAATGCCGACGAGTTTGTTAGCAAGCTCGAAAAAGGTTACGACACCGAAATTGGCGAACGCGGCCTTAAGCTAAGTGGTGGCCAGAAGCAACGAATTGCCATTGCCCGCGCCCTACTTAAAGACGCTCCCATCTTGGTTTTGGACGAAGCCACCAGCAGCCTAGACAGCAAAAGCGAACACATGGTGCAAGATGCCTTGCAGCACCTAATGAAGGGTCGTACCACCATAATTATTGCCCACCGCCTGAGCACCATTCAGAATGTCGACCAGATCATAACTTTGCAGAATGGTACCGTGGCCGAAATCGGCTCGCCCGACGAACTGGCTAAGAGCGGCGGCATTTACGACCAATTGCTCAAGCTGCAGCAAGGTAAAACCGACGCTAACAAGAAAAAATTAAAAGCTTACGAGTTGAACTAAGCATGGACTTTATTACTTTTTGGGGGGTTGGGCTAAGCTTGTTGGCCGAACTGTTGAAGTATTTTATTTGGTTGCTGATTGCCGGGATACTCCTGATTTGGGTGATTATTCGGGCATTAAGGCCAAATGTTAAGACGCGGATATATCATCGCGTAAAATGGCTGGTCATAGCTACCATTATTGTGCTGGTGTTGGGCAGCACAGTACTTTTTGTGCGTAACCCGCATTTGTTTACACTTAATGTAACCAAGCGTTACCAGGACCAGGCGTATCTCAAAAAAGCACAGAACCAAAAAGCCCTAGAGGCCAGTCGCGTAGCTCAATACCGCCAACGCGCTGCTAACCTACAGTTCCAGGTATACCTGATTACCGACTCGACGCAGTATGAACGAGGCTATCTAGCGATTGAGGCCGAAGCGGTTGGCAATGGCCCGTACTTTAATGTTGACTACTCTCAGACAGCAACAAATATCGTCTATAAGACGACTCAGTTTCAAACCGGTCAACTGAAAAACCGCAGCAAGTGGCCGCTGTCTAGCAACAGCGACTGCGGCAAAACCAGTTACTACTGCGACCAAGTGGGCAAAGACTCGGCCGGGGATACCGTTTACAAAGTCCGGCGAAATGTCACCTATAGCCGGGATAGCTTGCCGCGGACTGATTTCTTTCTGGTAGTAAAAGGGACGACCAGCATTGTTGTGGAGTGTGACTACCCACTAGGATCTGACCCGCAAATAATCAACTTTATTAACTACCTACAGCCCGTTGACGCCACCAGCATTGACGTTGGTGCGGTCGGACGCTAGCGGTGTATACTATCTTTATATGAGAAAAGCCGCCCGCGCCATTGTGGTGCATAACCAAAATATTTTGTTAATGAAGCGCAACAAGTTCGGTAGTATCTACTACTGCCTGCCAGGTGGGGGGATTGATATCGGTGAAACGGCCGATGCCGCCGCGGTGCGTGAAATTAAAGAAGAAACTAACCTGATCGTGACCAACCCGCAACTAGTTTATATAGAAGACGCCGGCGTTCCTTACGGTATTCAGTACATTTTTGTTTGCCAATATCAGGACGGCGACATGAAGCTGCAGCCCGACAGCATCGAGGCCAAGTTGAACGAGATGGGGCAGAATTTATTTGAACCGCTGTGGGTGCCAGTTAGTAAGTTCGCCGGCTTACCGTTCCGGTCTAAGGCGTTGCAGCAAGAACTACTAGTCGCTTTGCGCGATGGTTTCCCGAAAGAGCCAAAACAGATTCAATCCCAAGCCGAAATCAGCTATACTGATGTGAACAATAAAGAGGAGGAAGAAGACTAGATGGCAGCTAAGAAATCGCAACGAATCGGTGCCCTCATTGCCGCCCTGTTCTTTTTAGTCGCCTCGCTCGCCACCAGCGTAGCTGTTATATGGACCATGACTCAAGAAAGTAATAATAAGAAGGATGCCGAAAAAGTGGACACAACATCACAAAGCAGCAATCAGACACTAGCCAACTTTACGCCTAGCAGCGACCCCGTTACCGAGCTAAAAATCACCGATACCAAGGTTGGTGATGGTGCCGAAGCCAAGGCTGGCTCCACGGTGAGCGTCACCTACACCGGCGCTTTAGTAAAAGACGGTAGCGTGTTCGACTCTAGCAGCGAACCGATTAGTCTGTCGCTCAGCCAAGTAATTAAGGGCTGGCAAGACGGAATCCCCGGTATGAAAGTTGGAGGCTCGCGCCGCCTAATTATTCCGGCTAACTTGGCCTACGGTGACCAGTCGCCAACACCAGCTATTCCACCTAATTCGGCCCTAGTTTTTGACGTTACTCTGACGGCTGTCCAGTAGCCACCTCTAGAGCCCTTAAAAAGTAAAAAAACACAACATATAGCGGTATTGCTTTTATCATAAGCACCATATATACTTTTCTTGTAATAGCTTAATAACTAAAAATTAAAGCAAAAAACACCATAAAAAAGTTCTAACAAAAGAGGGGAAATAGGGAATTAAAATGGCTAAAGACATCACTATCTTTACTACTAACACTTGCGGCTACTGCAGCATGGTTAAGCGCTACTTGCAGTCTAAAGGCATGACGTATCAAGAGGTCAACCTAGACACCAACCCAGAGCGCCAAAAAGAAGCTTTGGAGTTGAGCGGTGCCTTAACTGTTCCTGTTACCGTTGTCACCAAAGACGACGATAGTAAGGAAGTGGTGGTTGGGTTCAACTTAGCCAAGCTAGCACCCGCCGTTGCTTAAGTTCCTTTTAGTCAGCGCACTGCTGTGTCTGTAACTCCATGCTTCACTCGCCGTATGTAAATACGGCTCGTTCCAGGATTCGTTACATCCTTGTATTGCATCTGCCGAAAAGAAACTTCATAATAGGACACACAAATTTAGAGAGAGGAATTGTCGATGTCGGAAGAAAAGCCTAAAGTGAACCAAGTTGTGATGATTGGGGCTGGTCCGGCGGCATTGACGGCGGCTGTGTATACTACCCGCGAAGATATTCAGACGCTGTTGTTCGAAAAAGGCGTTATTGGCGGCTTGGCGGCCATTACCGACTGGGTCGACAACTATCCGGGTTTTGCCAAGGGTATTGCCGGTTTGGAGCTAGCCGAGGCCTTGCGCCTGCAGGCCGAGCGGTTTGGTGCCCAGATTGAACTAGGCGAAGTCATGGGCCTAAAGTGTGAAGGCGATCACATTAAACTCGATACCACCAGCGGCGACATTCTGGCCGAAACAGTTTTAATTGCCACAGGTAGTGATTACAAAAAAATTAATGTACCGGGCGAGAAAGAGTTTTACGCCCGTGGCGTGCATTACTGTGCCACCTGCGACGGCGCCTTTTACCGCGATAAGCGTTTGGTGGTGGTTGGCGGCGGTAACTCGGCTGTTCAGGAGGCCATCTTCTTAACTCGTTTTGCGACCAAGATCGACCTGTTAGTGCGCAGCAAGATGCGCGCTTCGGACGTTCTGCAAAAAGAACTCGAAAAGCATAAAGACAAGATTACTGTTCACCTTGGTACCACCACCGACGAAATTGTTGGTGAAGACGGCAAGGTCACTAAGGTTGTCGGTACCGATACGGCCACCGGCAAAAAGGTGGAGTTTGCTACTGACGGTGTGTTCATATTTGTTGGCTTAATGCCTAACACCCAGTTCTTAAAAGACAGCCAAGTCGAGCTCGATGAAGTTGGGCTTATTAAGACTAATACTAGCCTCGAAACTACCATGCCAGGCGTGTTTGCGGCCGGTGATGTAAGAAGCGGCGCAACCATGCAGATTGCCAGCGCTGTTGGCGAGGGCGCCACCGCTGCCTTGATGATTCGTAAGCATATCGAAGATAAGCATCAAACCCACGAGATGCACTCCGTTCCGGCCACTTACTAGCCTCAGGCGCTGTAGTTGTTCTGGTAGCCCGGGAAGTAGTCGGTTTTAAGACGCTCGTCTGGTAACCCGCCGGCAATTAGGCTGTCGTTAAGGGCTTCGACCATTGGCTCTGGGCCAGACACGTACACCAATTTGCCGGCAGCTTCTTTCATAATCATATCGGTAGTAAGCCGTTCACCAATCAGCGGCTTAAAGTTAACGCCGTAGCTGGTGAATAACTCGGTAAAGGCCAGTTCTTCTTTAGTTTGGACACCGTATAAGAGTGTGATGTTCCGTTTTTCGCCACTGTCGGCTAGCCATTGCACCATACTGTGGTAAGGTGTAATGCCCATGCCGCCGGCCACAAACAGTAGTTCGGTGCCAGGGTCGCTTGGTAATACAAAATCGCCTTCGGGACTGTTAATTTCTACAGAATCACCTGGCTGCAGGCTGAACAGTTCTTTTTTAAAACTGCTGCTAGCGTCGCCGGCAAATTTGGTGGTGATACTAAGTAGTTCTTGAGTCGGCGACGAGGATAATGTGAACCAGCGCTTAATACCACGGTCGTCGGGATTGTGGTGGGGTAGGGTCATTTGTATGAACTGCCCAGCCGTGTAACCAACCGCTGCCGTTGGCTTAAACAAGAAAGACTGAATGTTTTGGGCGACTGGTTCGGTTCTTACGAGTTGTATTTGCATAACGGCTAGTATAAGGCATGCCCGCCTGCATTGACATAAGCATCATAAAACAGTAACATCAACTTAAAGCTCAAAAATAAAAAGGATACCATATGGCCAAAACCGCCAAACGTTCAACCAAAAAAGCCGCTCCGTCGGCCAAAGTTGCTAATCTTAAAAAACAGCAATCACTGGCAATAAAGATAATTGCCGTGTTACTGGCTGTATTTGCTCTAACTGCCCTAGGGACTCTTGTCTATACCAAATATACAGAACGTGATGCCAAGGCCAAAGCAGCCGCCTTTACCTTGCGACCACAAGATTATGAAGCCAAACAACTGCCTGGTAATGGCGTAAGGATGGCAGTTTGCAAGAAAGCCGAAAGCTCTTCTAGATCTACAATTGTTGCCATCGTGAGCCGGCCGGTACTGCTCTATTTCTGGAATTCTCAGGCTCAAATTGTGCAGATTGCCGCCGAGAATGCCGTGCCGACCGACCCTAACAAAGCCATTCTGGTGACTTCGTCAAAAGACTGGTTCAACTCCGGCAAGGATGCCATAAACTTCACTACGCGCAGTGGCGTGCCGAACACACAATGGATTAGACTAACTTACGTCGCCACTGCTAGTAACAACACCGTATCGGTGTCGCGAATAAATAGTGGCTGGATTAACGCGCTGTATATACCAAACTGCTAACTAAGGAGAGATGAAAGAAATGCCCAAAGCAACACCCAAAAAACCAGTTTCTAAAGCCAAAACCGCCAACGTTAGTAATCGTAAACCCCGCCTGCTGCAAGTACTGGTCGGTTTGACGGTTGTACTAGTCGTTGTTTTTACTGGCACTATGATCTATACCAAAATGCAGGAGCGTGATGTTAAGGCTAAGGCAGCAGCTTTTAGCTTGCGCGCGCAGGATTACTCTCAGGGAAATTTTCCCGCTAACGGGGTGCGAATGGCCATTTGCCGAAAGGGGAGTAGTGTCATCGGGATTGTTACCTATCCGCACTCTTTAAACTTAATACGCCCTTCTGACGGAAAAAAATACATAGCATTGGCTACTATTATTCAGTCAGATAGCGCAGACATAGCATCGCCGGGTGAGGGAACTTTTAGCAGGAGTTGGCTGCAAACAAATCCATACATGACGTTCATAGAATTAAAAAACGTAAGTAACAATAAGTGGATATCGCTTAGTTTTGAGAATACCGCTACCAGGGAAAAGATAAACTCTAAACGTATTCTTGCGGCTTTTATCCCTTACTGCTAAAACGTTCCGGGTGGTCGCTGCAGATGATTACCTGCGGGTAGAACAGGTGAATGAACCAGGCTAGAAAGCGGCTGTTGACGGTATAGGCGTAGATGCCTAAGCCCGCGCGGCGGGCTTGGTAGTAGGTGTGCGGGCTCAGTAGCCAAAAGTTCAAGCCAATACCTTGTAGCTTCTCGCGCTTGGCAAACTGGATGGCGTCGAGTGACTTTGTGTGCTCTAGCACGTATAAAGGTAGTTTAGGGCGTAGTTTGCGTACCGCTAGTAAAACGGGGCGTTTAAACGAGGCAATCGCTACCTGGGCCTTAGGAAAGGCGTCGAGGGCAGCTACCAGGCTGTGTTCGCTGCCCAGGTCCTTTAGTTCAATAATTAGCTGGGCTTTTTGGCCGACGATCTTTAAGACATCTTCTAGTAATAGGAGCTGTGAACCATCGCGCAGGACGATTTTTTGCAGGTCGGCCCAGTTGTGCTGACGGATTTTGCTGCTGTTATTGGCCATGGTTTCGAGATTGGCGTCGTGGCAGACCACCAATTTTTTGTCGCGCGATAAGCGAACGTCGACCTCTAAAACTTCGGTGCCCGAAGCGACGGCCTGACGAATTGCCGATTCCGAATTTTCTAAGGCCGTGCCGGCCGCACCGCGGTGCCCAATAACTTTTTTCATGTTGTGCTCACTCCTAGTGTACAATATCACCCAGAAAGCGAGGAATTTACCGATGCCAGACTTCAATAAAGTACTTGAGACCGGCGATGTTGATAGCGGTGTTATTAATACTGTAGTTGAGATTTCGAAGGGTTCGACCCTTAAGATCGAGTGGGACCGCAAACGGGCGGCCTTTATGCTCGACCGCGTTGAGCCAGTTATTTTTTCTAAGCCCTGTAACTATGGCTTTATCCCACAAACCCTAGACGATGACGGCGATGAGCTGGATACACTTATCGTAACCGAAGAACCGCTACCAACCGGTATTTACCTAGAGGTAAACGTTTTGGGTGTACTCGAATTTGAGGACGACAGCGAGATGGACCATAAAGTTGTAGTGGTACCGGCTGATGACCGTAACAACGGCGGTATGATTAAGACCCTTGATGACCTGGGCGAACGCTGGAAAGAACAGATTGTTCACCACTTTACCCATTACAAAGATCTCAAAAAACCCGGTTCAACCAAAGTATTGGGTTGGGGCGACAAAGCCAAAGCCATCGAAATCATTAAAGAATGCCAAGAGCGCTTTAGTAAATAGATGAGTAAGGCCGCGTATTGGGCTAAAAAGCTTAGCAAATACAACGATGCCGACTGGGCTGGCCAGCCATCGTTGTTCGTACAGGAAGCTGTTAAGTTCTATCCCACTAACGCTAGAGTTTTAGAAATTGGAACCGGCACCGGCAATGATGGCCTCTGGCTAGCCCAAGAAGGCTATAAAGTTACTATGACCGACTTCATTGATGATTTATTTCCGACTATCAATGAAGAAGCAGCCAGTGAGGGTGTGCGAGTCGAGCTTAAAAAACTGGATGTTCGTGAGCTTTCAGAACTCTCGTCTGAATCTTTTGACGTAGTCCATGCCAACCTTAGCTTACATTACTTTGACATGGCCACGACCAAGCAAATCTTCGCCGAGATCAAGCGTATTTTGACACCGGGAGGAGTCTTGAGTGCCTTATGTAACAGTACAGATGACTCGGAATGCGGCGAGGGTGAAGAAATCGAGCAAAACTATTACAAGATTAACGAAATCGAAAAACGTTTTCTGGATGTTGACACTGCCAAAGAGTTGAGCCATGAGTTCAATCCGCTGGCTATAGATAATCGGGGCGAAACCTATAAAGATCGCGCCATTGGCGTCCGCAACCTGATTCGCATAATCGTTAAAAAAGGGAATTAATGAAAACAATTGTTGGTGCTAAAGTCGTTCTGTTTCGTGAGGACGGCAAAACCCTAATGCTGCGCCGTAGTAAGTCGGCACCGTATCGGCCAGGCGAACTCGATACGGCTGGCGGAATTGTTGATGAAGGCGAAGACTTTATTGAAGCCGCCCAGCGTGAGGTTCAAGAAGAAGCAAATCTGCAGGTTAAAGCAACCGACATAAAGCTGGTCTTTGCCGAAAGTGGTTTGCGTAATGACACGCCGACCACCTGGCTATTCTTTGTTGCCAAAGTAAAAGATACCGGTGTTCAAGTAAGTCCCGAGCACGAGTCTTTTGAGTGGATGACGCTCAACGAGGCGCTGGAGCAAATGGAAGACGACCGTCATAAGCGGTTGTTACAGTACATTCAGCAGCATGACCTCATGGACCTGGCCGCCTAACCGCTTGCGCCTAGTCTCAACACCAGATACAATAGCCCTTAGAACTACTAATGGTTAAAGAGGGTACAGACAAACATGAAAACACGGGTGGCAATCAACGGGTTTGGTCGTATCGGTCGCAATGCGTTTAAAGTAGCGTTTGATCGTTCGGACATCGAAATTATTGCGGTTAACGACTTAACCGATACAAAAACATTGGCTCATCTGCTCAAGCACGACAGTAACTATGGTACCTACGATCATAAGGTATCTTGTGACGAAACCAACCTTATTGTTGATGGCAAGAAGATCCCGGTGTTTGCCCAGACCGACCCAGCTTTGCTGCCCTGGAAAGAGCACAAGGTAGATGTTGTAATTGAGTCAACAGGATTCTTTGTTGATCCAGCCAAGGCCAAGGCGCACATTAATGCCGGCGCCAAAAAAGTTGTTCTAAGCGCCCCTGCCAAGGGCGAAGGCGCTACAACCATCGTGTTGGGTGTTAACGAAGACGAGCTGGATAGTGCCGAAGACGTCATTAGTAACGCCTCTTGTACCACTAACTGTATTACTCCAGTAGCAGCCGTGATCGAAAGTAACTTTGGCATCGAAAAAGCCATGATGACTACCGTGCACAGCTACACAGCCAGCCAAAAACTGCAGGACGCTCCGGCCAAAGACTTGCGCGAAGCCCGCAATGCTGCCGAAAACATTGTTCCTACGACCACTGGTGCCTCAATTGCCGCTGCCAAAGCCTTACCCGCCTTACAGGGTGTCTTTGGAGGCTTATCGATTCGTGTTCCTACCCCAGTGGTCAGCCTAAGTGACTTTGTGATCATTACCAAAAAGCCGGTCACACCCGAACTGGTTAACGCTGCCTTCAAGAAAGCCGCCAAGGAACCCTTCTACCAAGGTATACTGGACATTACTGAAGAAGAGCTGGTTAGCAAAGACTTTGTTGGCAATAGCCACTCGGCTATAGTTGATGCCAAGTTAACCGCCGTGGTGGGTGACAACATGCTTAAAGTGGTAGCCTGGTACGATAACGAATGGGGCTACAGTAACCGCTTGGTCGAAGTCGTCGCCGACACTGGCCGAATTCTCCATAAAAAAGAAGACCATAGCAGCCATCACGAGTAAACCTATGAAGATATTTATTGGTGCCGACCATAACGGATTTGAACTAAAGGGCAAGTTAATGGAGTATCTCCAGACTCGCGGTTACGAAGTGGTCGAAGCCGGTAACGCCACGCTGGACCCCAATGACGACTTTACGCAGTTTGCCTCTCAGGCCGCCAAGTCGTTGCTAGGTAGCGGCGACCCCGAAGCCAAAGCGATTCTAATCTGTGGCAGTGGTCAGGGTATGTGCATGGCCGCCAACCGCTTTAAAGGCGTGCGCGCTAGCTTAATCTGGAACGGGAACGAAGCCCGGGCCGCTCGCAACGACAGTGACAGTAACGTCATGTGCTTGCCATCGCACGAGCTGACCGACTTTAATCAGGTGATTGAGTTGGTAGAAGTCTGGCTCAAAACACCATTCTTGGGAGCCGATCGCTTTTCGCGTCGAATTAAACAGCTTGACGAGCTTGGCTAGAGGTAACCGGATGGCGCTAGTTTGTCCCACAATACTCGCCAAAGACCTTTCGACCTATCAGGCTCAGTTAAAACGGGTCAAGGGTCTGGCCAAGCGGGTTCAGATTGATCTAACCGATGGAGTCTTTGCGCCCACCAAGACAGTTTCTTTAGAAGAAATTAGCTGGCCGCCCGGCTTGCTGGTTGACTTGCACCTGATGTACCAAGATCCCACTAAGTGGATGCGGCAGATTGTCCAGGCTAAGGTTCATATGGTAATTGTTCATGCCGAAGCCGATGGTAACTTTGTGGCCTTTGCCAAGATTCTGCGCAAACTCAAAGTTAAGGTGGGTGTGGCGCTATTGCCGGAAACGCCAGCCAGCGCCATTAAGCCAGCCCTGGAGTATATCGATCATGTCTTGATCTTTAGTGGTGAGCTTGGTAAGTTTGGTGGCACCGCCGACCTTAATTTACTGATTAAGGCCCAGGCCTTAAAGCAGCTTAAGCCCAGCCTAGAGATCGGTTGGGATGGCGGCGTTAACGAGAATAATATTCATTTGTTAGCGGCTGGCGGCATCGATGTTTTAAATGTCGGCGGAGCCATTCAAAAAGCCTCGAATCCAGCTGCCGCTTATGCTACACTTAAGAAGAAGCTAGGGAAATAAAAACAATGCCAAAACTAACCATTCAAGAGCTGGAGCTCAAGGCCAATACCATCCGTGAGGATATTATTAGCATGCTCGAACAGGCTGGTAGCGGCCATAGCGCCGGTCCGCTTGGTTTGGCTGATATTTTTACTGCCTTGTATTTTGATATCCTCAAACACGACCCGGCTAAGCCCAACTGGAGCCAGCGTGACATGCTGCTGCTAAGTAATGGCCACTGTGTGCCGGTTCAGTACGCTGCCATGGCCGAAGCCGGCTACTTTGATAAGAAAGAGCTAATGACGCTGCGTGCCTTTGGTTCACGCCTGCAAGGTCACCCGGAACGCACCAGGCTACCCGGCCTCGAGAACACTAGCGGACCATTGGGCTGCGGCCTCAGCCAGGCCGCCGGAATGGCTCTAGCCATGCGTATGAATAAAGATTTCTATCGCTGGGTCTATGTGGTGATGGGCGATGGCGAATTGGACGAGGGCAACATCTGGGAAGCCGCCATGCTGGCCTCTAAATACAAGCTCAATAACATCATTGCCATCCTTGACCGCAATAATATTCAGATTGATGGGCCAACCGAGTCAGTCATGCCGCTCGAGAACCTTAAAGCCAAATGGGAAGCCTTTGGCTGGCATGTTATTGAAATTGACGGCAATAATATGGAAGCGATCATTGACGCCGCCGCCATGGCCCGAGCGATTGTTGAAAAACCAGTGATTATTATCGCCCACACCGTCCCCGGTAAGGGCGTCGACTTTATGGAATATGACTTCCACTGGCACGGCTCTCCACCCAATCATGAGCAAGCCAAGAAAGCCCTGCACGAGCTACGGACCTTAGGTGGCAAAATTAGGAGCGAACATGAGTAGTATGCATCTGGTTGCTAAAGACTACTTGAAGGATGAGTTCGACATGGAGCCAACCCGTAAGGGCTTTGGCCGCGGTTTATTGGCGGCTGGCCAAACTAGCGAAGACGTCGTTGGTGCCTGTGCCGACCTAACCGAATCGACTCAGATGGCACCGTTTAAAGAAGCTTTTCCGGAACGGTTTATCGAAATTGGCGTGGCCGAGCAGAACTTGGTCACGGTTGGTTCCGGCCTGGCTGCCATGGGCAAGATACCGTTTGTTAGTAGCTACGCGGCCTTTAGCCCGGGTCGTAACTGGGAGCAGATTCGCACCACGATTTGCTTAAACGACCGCCCCGTCAAGATTATTGGCTCGCACGCTGGCTTGTATACCGGCAAAGACGGTGCCACCCACCAGATGCTAGAAGACCTGGCCCTAATGCGCGTGCTGCCTAATATGGTCGTACTTGCCCCGGGCGATAGCGTTGAGGCCGAAAAAGCTACCTTGGCCATGGCGGCCGACAAACGCCCGAATTATATGCGGCTAGCCCGCGAAGCCACACCGGTGTTTACCACCAAAGATACACCCTTCGAAATTGGTAAGGCCTATGTTTTAAGCGAAGGCAAGCATCTGACCATTGTTGCCACCGGTACGATGACCTTTCAGGCACTAGCAGCTGCCGAGATGCTGTTTAAAGACGGTATTGATGCCGAGGTAGTGCATTGCCCAACAATCAAGCCGCTTGATGGCGCCACCATTTTGGCTAGTGCCCAAAAAACTGGCAGCGTTATCACGGTCGAAGAAGGTCAGATTGCCGGTGGCTTGGGTGGTGCTATCGCCGAATTCTTAAGTGAACATCATCCGGTACCAGTCCAGCGCCTGGGAATGAAGGATCACTTTGGCGAATCAGGTGAACCCAAGGAACTCCTAGAACATTTTGGTTTAACAGCCAAGCATATTGCTTTGGCGGCCCATAACTTAACTAGCTAGCATCAAATAAGGTTGGCGGCACCGCCAGCTCGGCTTCGATGGCAGCCACGGCCGCTTCGAATAACTCGGGGTCGGGGTCTTGTGGTCGCCACAACCCTAGCTCCGAGGGAGTATAGAGGTCAATTTGCCGGTAGGTTGGCGTTGGTTCGTCTGAACCGTATTTGCCGTACTCAAAGCCACCATAACGCATCGTACTGGGGTCGACTAGACTTCTAACAACTATACTTCCGGCTTTGGTTATTCTGTTAGTACCGAGCGGTTCATGCTGGAACTGAACGCTCCATTCTCTGTGCTTGCCGTTACCAATACGGGTGCGTCGACTGACCGGCCAGCGTCGTTGATCGTAAGGGAAAGCTGACTGTTGGTTCTGTACAAAACCAGCGTACAAATCAAACTCACGAGCCGTCTGTCGGCAGGCCTGTAGAAGTGGATCACGCACCTCAAGAGCGGTTAATTCGCGGTCAAAGTAGATGTTTTTGGGCATAAGCTTAGGTTAAGAAGAAAGAGTGGTAAAAGCAAGCATGAGCGGTTACAATAGGACGAAAGGTTTTATATACAAATGCCACTGACACTCCGACAAATTCGTGAAAACTGCCAATTGGCCCGGGAAGCCATGGATCGAGCCCGCCATGGTCACTACGCCCTGGGTGCATTCAATTTAGATAATCAAGAAACATTGCGGGCCGTGGTGCGCGCTGCCAAGAACAAGAACGCGCCGGTTTTGGTTGAAGTTAGCAAGGGCGAAGTCGACGTATTAGGCCATGACAACGTCCGTGACATGGTCGACAACTATAAGGATGAGTATGGTGTCGAGATGTACATTAACCTGGATCACTCGCCAACCGTCGAAGATGCCATTGCCGGTATTGAGGCGGGCTTTGAGTTCATTCACATTGATGTCAGCCAGGCCAATCACGACGCTACTGACGAAGAAATTATCGACGCCACCCAGCGGGTGGTAGCCTGTGCCCGACTAACTGGTGCTCTGGTCGAGAGCGAAATGCACTACTTTGCCGGCAGCTCTAACTTGCACACCGAAAAGATCGACTACAAAGCCATTAAAGAAACCTTTAGCACTCCCGAAAATGCCCAGAAGTTTGTGCAAGCCACCGGTATCGACACTTTTGCGGCTGCTATCGGCAACCTACACGGCAAGTACCCGGTACCCAAACACTTAGACATAGTGCTACTTAAAGAAATCCGCAAAGCCATTACCTGCAATATTAGCTTGCATGGTGGCAGCGGCACGCCGGCACATTATTTTGTTGATGCTGTTAAGATTGGTGTTACAAAAGTAAATATTAACTCCGACATGCGCATCGCCTATCGCCAGACCTTAGAGAAAGTCTTGGATGATAATCCTACCGAATACGCTGTCGTAAAACTAATGCGCCAGGTCGAAGACGAAGTTCAAAAAGTTGTCGAAGAAAAGTTAGATATGTTTAATTCGGCCGGCAAGGCTAAGCCACAGTAGAGCCATGACGATGCCCAAAATTGTTTCGATTGGGGCGGCCGTGCAAGATGTCTTTTTACAGGGCGAGATTTTTAGGGCCCATAAAGACGATGACGGCGACATGGTCGAAAGCTTTGAACTTGGTACTAAGAACGATATCGATAATGTCTACATTACCACTGGTGGAGGTGCGACTAACGCGGCCGTAACCTTCGCCCGTCAGGGCTTCCCAACCGCCTTTTTGGGTCGGGTGGGTAACGACTTGGCCGGTAAGTCGATTGTGGCCGATCTACATGCCGACAACGTCAGCACCAAGCTGATGCACACCACCGATAAATTGGGAACTGGCTATTCGGCCTTGTTATTGGCACCCAACGGCGAACGCACTATTCTAACCTACCGCGGTGCATCGGTTGACTGGAAAATTAAAACCGCCGACTTTCAAAATGTGCGGGCCGATTGGTTCTATATAACAACCCTATCCGGTGACCTTGATTCGCTCAAGAAAATCATGACCTACGCCCGCAAACACCACATAAAAGTGGCAATCAACCCTGGCAAAAAAGAACTCAAGAAGGGCCATTCCTTCAAGCAGTTTTTACCCGACATTAGTATCTTGAGTGTCAATAAGGAAGAAGCCCAAATGTTATTTAGGGGTGATACTTGCGAAGAACTAGCTCGCCACGCCGCCAACCACATTCCATTTGTAATTATTACCGATGGTCCCAAGGGTTCGGTGGGTTGTGATGGCAAGAAAATCTACAAAGCCGGCATGTACGACAAGGTGCCGGTGGTAGACCGGACTGGAGCCGGCGATGCCTTTAGTAGTGGTTTTACGGCTATGATTGCCGCCGGCGAACCAATGGAAAAAGCTATTCTATTTGCCAGTGCCAACTCGACCAGCGTGGTTAGTCACTTAGGTGCCAAACCAGGCATTATTAAGGCCGGTGCGCACTTACACACCATGCCGATGATCATACACCCAATCACAAAACCTTAAGTTCTTTGACCACCCAAAGCGCTCATGGTAATCTTAAGGTAAGTATGAGCAAGATTTTGTCGGAACTGTTGGGGGCTACTGAACCTATGTTCTCGTTGGCGCTCAAACAGCTCGAAGCCGAGAGCGGTAACCCCAGTGCTGACATCCGTTTAACGGCCGAAATTACCGGCAAACTACGCCTTAAAACCCAAGAACTTGGCCTAGACCCCGATGACACCACTGGCAAGGAACTGTACTACGCCCTCCTAAATCTTATCGAGAAACATGACCAGCACTTGGTTAAACAAATTGGCGGCTCCGACCCCAATGATGTCGACACCCTGATGCCGCTGATTAAAAAGGCCTGGGAAGACGTTGATGTGTCTAAGAAGTGTTGGGTGCTTAAAGCCAGTGTCGCCAAGGGCATGCTCAAAAAAACGCCACCCAAGGCAATTATGAAGCACTTGGGCTATCGGTCGGTTGATTCGATGCTGAAGCGCGAAAAACTTGGCGAAATTTATGGCGCCCTGCGCTTTGTTGAGTCACCCGACTGGCTGAATCACTTTAATGAGCAGTACAAAAAACTCAAGCCGAGTGATTTTGAGACGCGCGATATGGAAATTGTCGAAATGCCGGCCGAACGCTGGGCAACCTTTGCCACCCCATTTGTTCACAAAAAACGTCACAATATCACTCATCTTAAAGAGCTGGGCGTGATTTTGATGTTACCAATTTCTAAAGAAAACAACCTTCGCGGCGTAACAATTTTTGTAATGCCGCTATTATTCCATTATCTAAACGAGATTAGGTTGTACTCGGCCTTCTTTAAACTCAAGCAGATGCAGCCCAAGTTTGGTGAAATCGTCGCTAATACTTTAGTAGCTGACCCGTCGAGCGCGGCTGTTATGGCTGGCCAAACCATTCACTGGCGGGTGATCCAGCGCTACTTTGGGAAGCTCGAAAAAGAATACCATCCAGAGATATTCGAACCGCACGTTCAGCCCGAAGATTTGCACTGGCGCCAGGCCGAAGAGCTACTATTCAAGGTAGACCCGGAACTCGAGTTTTGGCGTGACCTTGACTATGTGGGCGAAGTTCATGCTGGCCGACCAGTCACCATGAACCTACTAGACATTGCCGCCAGTTACGTTAACCAATCGCCCTATGCTGAACGGGCTATTTACCACTTCCGCGAAGCGCTGTGGAACGAAGTATTTGTGCGCTACATGGGTCAAAAGAACCTGGAACAACAGGTGTTAGAACAATTAGATAACGATGTCATTAAGCCGGAAGAATTATGATGAATTTTAGTATCTGCGTATCTGGTGCGGCCGGTGGGCGAACTGTCAAAAGCGGTCGGGCCGACGCCGAGCTATTGGGCCGAACCATTGCCAAAAGTGGCCATACCCTAACCACTGGCGCAACCGTGGGTTTGCCGTACTACGCCGCTCAGGCCGCCAAACAAGCCGGTGGCATGAGTATTGGTTTTTCGCCGGCTAGCAGCTTACGTGAACACCTGCATAAGTATCGTCTACCGATTGGCGTCTTTGATTTCGTGAACTTTACCGGTATGCACTACGTTGGTCGCGATATTCACCTGGTGCAGTCCAGTGACGCCATTATCACCATTGGTGGCCGTTTTGGTAGTTTGCACGAATTCACCACGGCGCTGTTGAGTAATATGCCTTGCGGAGTACTAACCGATAGTGGCGGTACGGCGGCGGTGGTTGAACAGCTGGTTGAACAGCTCGAAGCGCCCAATCGCGACATGCTAGTTTTTGATGACGACCCCGAACGCTTGGTTGCTAAAGTCATCAAGATGCTCGAAAAAGACTACGCCGACATTGACCTCAAGGACGAGCTAGCCCGTTGGTATTTAGACAGTGATGCCCCACATTACGGCTAAATGCTACAATGTATAGATGGCCCAGAGCAACACACCCTTCAAACTAACCGCCAAATATAAGCCGACGGGCGATCAGCCAACGGCTATTAAACAATTGACCGAAGGCCTAGAAAAGGGCGTTAAAGAGCAAACCCTGCTGGGTGTCACCGGCTCTGGTAAGACCTTTACCATGGCCAATGTCATCCAGAACACCCAAAAGCCAACTCTAATTTTAAGTCACAACAAAACTCTGGCTGCCCAGTTATATGGCGAGTTCAAAAACTATTTCCCAAATAACGCCGTCCACTACTTTGTTAGCTACTTTGACTACTACCAGCCGGAGGCTTATATTCCGCGCAGCGATACTTATATAGAAAAAGATAGTCAGATTAATGAAGAGATTGACCGCCTGCGCCACGCTGCCACCGACGCTCTGCTAAGTCGCAAAGACGTTATTATCGTGGCCAGTGTCAGTTGTATCTACGGCATTGGTTCGGTCGAAGACTATAACGGCCTGTCGATTGACTTGCAGGTGGGCACACGCAAGGTGCGCGATAAGTTCTTGCGTCAACTAACCGACATTCAGTACCAGCGTAATGACATCGACTTTCATCGTAGTACCTTCCGGGTGCGTGGCGATGTGGTTGATGTTTTCCCAGCTGGTGAGGAGTTAGCCTATCGGATTGAATTCTTTGGTGATGACATCGAAAAAATAACCAAGATCGACCCGCTAACTGGCGAAGTTTTGGCTAGCTTGCAAGAGCTAAAGATTTTCCCGGGCAGTCACTATGTAACCCCCTATGACAAG
The DNA here is from genome assembly GCA_030916945.1 of Patescibacteria group bacterium. Classification (GTDB taxonomy): domain Bacteria; phylum Patescibacteriota; class Saccharimonadia; order Saccharimonadales; family JAUPVS01; genus JAUPVS01. The sequence goes on along the minus strand of JAUPVS010000005.1, from coordinate 25,987 downwards.
CTCAAGGTTGCTATGGGCAATATCGAAAAGGAGCTCGAAGACCGACTGGCTTACTTTAAGAAGAAGGGCTTGTTGCTCGAAGCCCAACGCCTGCAGCAGCGGACGCGGTTTGATCTAGAGATGCTCCAGGAGGCCGGTTTTGTAAAAGGTATCGAAAACTACAGCCGCTACCTAACCAATCGTGAGCCAGGCGAGCAGCCAGCCACTTTGTTAGACTATTTTCCCGACGACTTCTTACTAATGGTCGACGAGTCACACATGACCATGCCGCAGGTGCGTGGTATGTACAACGGTGACCGGGCCCGCAAAGAAGTCTTGGTGGATCACGGCTTCCGTTTGCCTAGCGCCCTCGATAACCGCCCGCTTACCTTTAGTGAATTTGAGCACCATGTTAACCAAGCAATCTACGTTAGTGCCACGCCGGCCGATTACGAGCTAAGCCGCAGCCCTGCGCCAGCCCAACAGGTTATTCGCCCGACTGGCTTATTGGACCCGCCAATTACCATCAGGCCGGTCGAAGGCCAGATTGACGACCTAATTGCCGAAATCCGTGACACTGTCGCCAAGAACCAACGCGTTCTGGTAACAACCCTGACCAAGCGGATGTCCGAAGACCTGACCGAATACCTCAAAGAAATTAACATTAAGGTTACCTACCTGCATAGTGACGTCGATACTTTAGAAAGAACCGACATTCTGCGTGACCTACGGCTTGGCACCTACGACGTGGTGGTGGGGATTAACTTGCTGCGCGAAGGCTTGGACTTGCCAGAAGTTAGCCTGGTGGCAATTTTAGACGCCGACAAAGAAGGTTTCTTGCGCAGTGAGCAGGCCTTGATCCAGACCATTGGCCGCGCCGCCCGCCATATCGAAGGCCGGGTTGTTATGTATGCCGACCGTGTGACTGGCAGCATGCAAAAAGCTTTGGACGAAACGACCCGCCGTCGCAAGATCCAAGAAGACTACAACACTAAGCACGGCATTACCCCGCAGGGCATCGCTAAAGCGATTGAGAAGGGTATGCGACCGGACCTGCCAGAAGAGGCCAAAACAGCTAAGCTCAATCTTAAAAAGATACCTAAAGACGAGTACGGTCACATTATTCGCGACCTCACCAGCCAAATGGACTTGGCCGCCGCCAACCTACAGTTCGAAAAAGCTGCCGAATTGCGTGACATCATCGCCGATGTCAAGAGTAAAATGTAGGTTGTTTGGCTTGCGGCTGCCAACGATAAGCATTACAATTTGGCTATAAGAAGCGTTTCTATGCAACATTATTTTGAACTATACATTCTGACTGACCACCTGCAAGCCGAACAATGGACCAAGCTTTATAAAGCCCTCACTTCTTACCTGGGGGTTTTAGGTAAGTTCGAAATTGTCTTTACCTGTACCGATAACATGGTGCGTTTCTTTGTTGTTTGCGACAAGGACTTGAGTTCGGTTAGCAATAATCTTGATGGCATTTTGCTAAGGCCAGTTAGCAAGGATGAGTTTAAATTGCCAACGGCGGCCAACAAGGAACGGCTGGTGCAGTTCGTTACCGGCGGTAACATCCTGGACCTCAAAGAGAAGTACGCTGTTAAAAAGGCCAAAAACCTAGAATACGCCGTCTTTAAGATCCGTTCGATTAATGTCGAAAAAGCAATTGTGCGTAGCAACATGTACTTTAAGAATGCTGGCGGAACATGGTCTAAATCAAGTCGGTCGACCAGCTTTTTGCCGGTCAAATTGCTCGACATTAACTTTGAACAGAATGCCCGTTACTTAAAACGCTCTACACCAAAGTACTTGAACATCGAAAAATCGCTGCACATGCTGTTAAGCGATAACGTCAACGCCGTCTTCGAAGTCGATACCTTTCCATACTTTTCGCACAACTACTACCTGAACCTGAGCAACTACGAATTCGACAAACACTCATTTATTATCGGTGCCAGTGGTAGCGGTAAATCTAAGTTGATAACCCTGATTGTTGACCGCTTGCAGCGGACCCAGCTAAAGATGAATTATCGGGTGGTAATTATCGACCCGCACGCTGCTATCGCCGAGGATGTGGCGCATATTCCTAATAGCAAAACTGTTAACTTTGACAACGAAAGCACCGAGCTGTTTAGTGACGCCACGGCTGACATATCGGCCGCCACTGAACTAACGGCGACACTATTTAAGTCGTTACTGGGCGATCAGTTTAATAACCGGCTTGATCGGCTACTGCGCTACAGTTTATTTGTTTTGATGACCGCCCAGGCTATGTCGCTCAACAACCTTAAACGCTTCCAGACCGAAGTCGAGTATCGTAACCAGGTTCTGTCGCATGTCGACGGCTACGTGCCGCAGAACGTTGTTAAGTTCTTTGGCGCTGACTATAACGAACTACGCACTCAGCACTATAACGAAACAATTCTACCGGTCGTTTCTTTGGTAGATGAAATGCAGATGCAGCCTTCGTTGGTGAGGGGCAATGATCAGTCACTGGCCAAGATGATCCAGGACAACTTTTTAACAGTCTTTTCGCTGAACAAGGTTAGTATGGGCGAAAAAGTTACCAAAACCGTGGCTGGTTTGTTGATTCAGCAGATATTCTTGCTGGCCCAGGCGCGTGCCTTCAACCAAAAAGTAATTTTGATAATTGATGAGGTTTCGGTGGTGCAGAACCCGGCCATCGCCCAAATTCTGGCCGAAGCCCGCAAGTTCAACCTGACTGTTATTCTGACCCAGCAGTACTTTGGTCAGGTCGAAAAAGATTTGCAGGCTGCCATTTTCTCTAATGTCTATAACTACTATGCCTTTAAGGTGTCAGAAGATGATGCCCGAGCGCTCGAAGGTAACTTAAATATCGAGATCGCCAAGGAGCTAGTCGAAGCCGCCGGCAAGAAAGGGCAGAAGGAAAGTGACATTCGCATTAAGATGATGACCGACCTGCACCCACGCGAATGCCTGGTGCGGGTTGTTTCTAACGGCCAGGTTGTGCCGGCCATTAAGGCGCGTACGGTTGATGCGCCACATGGCGCCAAGGTAACAACTGCTCCAGCCGCTAAACTTACCGCCGTTCTGCCCGAAAAGTTTGTCGAAGGTAGCGGCTCTGCTCAACAACCAATCCATTTCTCGAAAGAGTTTGTTGAACAACTAGCCCAAAACCACGACACCACTAAACTTAGTGGCATAAAAGAAAACATCCAGTCCAAACGAGCTTTCTCTAGTATTAAAGATATGTTGGCCGAGCACTCATCGAGTCGCGACAAGGCAAGAAAACGGAAGGAAAAGTAATGACCAAGCAAGAAGCCCAAGCAGTTTTAGATAAAATCGTCGCCCAGGTTTTTGGCTATAAAAATCCACTAACCCTGGAGCAGTTCCAGGAAAAATTTGCCTTTGACGTTCGTTTGCCGCAGCAAGTTACCGATGCCATCGATGGCTCAGTTACCTGGGCGCAGTCAACCAACCCGGTAAAATTCGTTAAGCAAGATAATGCTCGTGGTCTAGAGATCGCCGGTGCCAGTGAAGAGACTGACTATCTGCGTCCGGCCCGCCCACTTAACGCTATCGAAGATATATTGGCCGCGTGGGAAGAAATTAACTACACGACTACCGAGCGTAACACCGATTCTATCAACGTATCTGAATCAGACGTTATTAAGTACTCCGAGAACGTCTTTCGATCGCAAGATATCAATGGCTGCAAGAATGTACTATTCTCGGACGGTGTCCATGGCTGCGAGTTCGTAGCGGCTTGTCAACGTTCCGGTGATGCCACCTTTTGCATCCGGATAGAAGATAGCGGTGAATGCACCAATTCCTTTGGCATTTCATGGTCTGGTCGAATCACTAACTGTTTTATGATGCATGACACCTCCGACATGCAAGACAGCATGTTCTGCACCAACATCTCCGGCAAACGCTTCTGTATTGCCAACATGCAGTACGAAGAAGCCGAATACCGCCGCATCCGTGACGTCGTCGCCCGCTGGTTGCTAACTAACTAGCTAACGACTCAGAACAATATCTGACACTCGCTGGGCAACTTGCTTAGCTTTGCGAATTGGCGCCAGGTGACCAGCGTCAGGCATAATTTCGTGATAGTCAACGTGTTCTGCTACAGCTGGGTCGGCTCGCACTAAGATGTCGTGCTGGTAGGCTTGGTAGGCCACAAAAACACCGTTGTCGCGGATGGTTGCCACCTTTTCGCGCGAGTCTTCACGTAGGCAGCTGTTGCCTTCTATGGCTGCTCGCAAGTGCATAAAGTAATTAACTAGATCTTTGGCATTACGACCGTTAATTGGTATATGGCCTTGAAGCAGTGATGGTATCAATTCATGCCAAAGGCCAAGGTGAGCTCCTTTGGGTACATCAGCAATAATCTCGGCAAGCGTTGGGTGGCCGTACCCGCAGGCCGCTAATTTGACTATCGCATCAACCGACTGAGGCGAGAATATGCCGTACTCGGTAGCACCTAGTCCGCCCATCGAATGTGCAAGCAAGAGTAGTTTATCTAAGGACCTATCCTGTATATTTGGCGCTGTGTTTCTAATTTCGGTGCTCTCGAATACTGCTTTACCAACTTGGTGAATGGTTTTTGAGTGGAGCAGTTGTGGATTGGTCGCCGTTTCGTACCAAGACGAACCACGTCGGGCGGGTGTGTAGCTAAGTGTGGCAAAACCTTCGTCGGCCATGGCCCCACGAGGCTTGCGTGAACTGCCTTTAATTCCTGAGTAGCCGGGAACAATAATTGCTAAGCCGTCATAAGCCATATTTTCTGAAAGTTCTAGAGTCCAAATAATATCTTCTCGACCAACTTTGACATCACCCTGATAAAAGTGATGGGTACCAGAATCAAAATCACCCTCTTGGGGAGGGTGAAGTTGGTGCACAGGTGCGAGTGAGGCGGCTTCGAAGCCGTCGGAAGAGGCGTATTCTGGCGAAACAAAAGGCTCGGCCATGGTTATTCCTTTATTGCTTAACTTCATGGTATGCCTCGGCCATGGTTTTGTAAACTAGATTATCTGTTCATGTCTGTTAGAAATGTTATACTAGTGCCACATGAGCAAACTTTCGCGCGAAGATATCTTAAAATTGGCTCGATTATCGCGTTTGCAACTAACCGATGACGAAGTCACCCAGTTCGAGTCCGAAATTGGCAGCATCCTGCAGTATGTTGAGCTGTTGCAAGATGTCGACCTAACAGACGTTGAACCAACCTATCAGGTAAACGGACTAAAAGATGTTACCCGCCCCGACGAAGTCGTCGACTACCAGGCCGATCCCAAGGCGCTTCTAAAGAACGCGCCCGACACCGAAGGTGATCATTTTAAAGTACCAAGGATGGTTGCCTGATGTCGTGGGAACCGATTGCCGACATTGCCGCCGACGTACAGGCTGGCAAGACCAGCGCTACTAGTTTGGTAGACAAGGCTCTTAAAGCCATTGACGATCATAAAGAGTTTGCGGCTATTATTGCCACTACAGCCGACCGGGCTAAGGAGCGCGCTCAAGCTATTGACGCCCGGGTTGCCAAGGGCGAAAAAGTTGGCCGCTTGGCTGGAGTGCCCTTTATTGCCAAAGATAACTTTTTGACCTTTGGTGCTGAAACGACTGCTGCCAGTAATATTTTGAAATGCTTTAACGCGCCCTATCAGGCCACAGCGATTGAAAAACTCGAGGCCGAGGGCGCCATTTGCGTCGCTAAGGCTAACTTAGATGCCTTTGCGCACGGTTCTAGTACCGAAAATAGCGACTACATGACCACTAAGAACCCGCACAACCCCGACTATGTGCCGGGTGGCAGTAGTGGTGGCTCGGCCGCCGCCGTGGTTCTGGGGCTGGCTCCGTTTGCCCTGGGTACCGATACTGGTGGTTCAATTCGCCTGCCAGCGGCTTTTACGGGTTCGGTTGGGCTTAAACCCACGTACGGACTGGTGTCTCGCTCCGGCGTGGTGGCGATGGCGAGCAGCACCGATGTGATTGGCCCGTTGACCACTTCTGTAGAAGATGCCGCCCTGGTTTTGGATGTTATGGCCGGTAAAGACCCGTTAGATAGCACCACCATCGATCGACAAGCCGACTACACCAAGCTCGACACATCGCTAAAGGGGGCCAAGATTGGCGTCATTAAAGAATACATGGATGGGTTAAACCCGGAAGTTAAAACACTAATAACTAAAAGTATCGAAAAACTGAAGAACCAGGGGGCGGTGCTTGAAGAAGTTAGTTTGCCATCTTTGCCGTTGGCGCTGGCCTGTTATTACATTATTGTGCCGGCCGAAGTCAGCAGCAACTTAAGCCGTTACGATGGTAAGCATTTTGGTTTTGCCGACAAAACTGCCAAAGATCTGGAAAGCAGCTACAACCAAACCCGCAGCCAGGGCTTTGGTCACGAAGCTAAACGTCGCATTATGATAGGTACTTACGTGCTGAGCAGCGGCTACTACGACGCCTACTACAAAAAAGCCCAACAACTACGCACCAAGCTAGTGCAAGATTTTGCCGCCGCCTTTAAGAAATACGACTTTTTGGTCGGACCAACCGCACCATCGACGGCTTTTAAGATTGGTGCCAACATCAACGACCCCTTACAGATGTACCTAACCGACATCATGACGGTGGCCGTTAACTTGGCTGGCATTCCAGCGATTAGTATTCCTTGCGGAACAGTTAATGATTTGCCAATTGGTTTGCAGTTAATGGCGCCGCAACGGCACGACCGTCAGTTACTAGCCATCGCCAAGACCGCCGAAGGAGTTATTGATGAATAATGTCTTAAAGAAACTACGGTTGCGCCGTCGAACCCTTAAAACCGAAAAGTTCCAAGCCCGCTGGAAAGAACTCCAGAAAATGTTAGCCGACAAAGACAAATGGGGTGAAGCCATTATTGCTGCCGACAAATTGCTCGACGAGGGCTTACGCAAGCTCCACTACAAGGGTAAAACCACCGGCGAACGAATGGTGTCTGCCCACAGTTTATTTAGTAATATCGACGGTGTCTGGTTCGGCCATAAACTACGCAACAAGCTGGTTAGCGAAGAGCCGCCGGTTCTAAAAGAAAAAGACGTTAAACAAGCCCTCATGGGGATTGGTCAGGCTCTTAAAGACATCGGAGCGCTTAAATGATCAGCCAGGAAGTACGTGACCAGTATACGGTGACAATTGGCATCGAATGTCATGTTCAGCTTAAAACCAAAACTAAGCTGTTTTCGGCAGTTGGTAACGATGCCCGCGAAGCGCCACCCAATACCCTAATCAGTCACATCGACCTGGGTATGCCTGGCGCCCTACCGGTTCTTAACGAAAAAGCCCTGGAACTAGCCACCCGCGCCGCCTTTGCCTTGAGCACCGAACCAGAGCGCTTTAGTCAGTTCGATCGCAAACACTATTTTTACCCCGACCTACCAATGGGCTACCAAATTACTCAGTTCTACAACCCGATCATTCGCAGCGGTTCGGTAACTTTTGCGGTTGGCCAACAAACTAAAACAGTTCGCATTCACGAAGCCCACTTAGAGGCCGATGCTGGTAAAAGCACCCACCCAGCCGGCAAAGATTACAGCCTTGTCGACCTCAACCGCGCCGGCACCCCATTACTAGAGATCGTGTCTGAGCCTGACATGCATAGTGCCCTCGAGGCCAAGCAGTACGCTAAGGAGCTGTGGCTGCTAATGCGCTACGCCGATGTGTCTGACGCTAGCCTGTACTACGGCAACATGCGCTTTGACGTTAACGTGTCGGTTAGCAAAACCGACGAGCTGGGCACTCGCACCGAAACCAAAAACTTAAACAGCTTCCGTTCGGTCGAAAAGGCAATTGAATACGAAACCGAACGTCAGATTGAATTGCTAGAGAAGGGTCAGCCAATTGTGCAGGAAACCCGCGGCTGGGACGAAGCCAAGCAAAAAACCGTGGCGATGCGTTCTAAAGAAGAAGCTCACGACTATCGCTACATGCCAGAACCCGACATCCCACCGATTGAGCTGACCGAGGACATGATCAAGCCAGTCCGCGATAGTATGCCGCCAATGCCTGGTGAATGGCGCACCCGCCTAGTTGGCCTGGGCTTAGACGTCAGCCAAACTGATACGCTGCTGGAGGCCGAGGTGGAGAGTGAAGCCAATTACTTGGCGATAATCGAAGCTAGTTTGTCGGAACCCGAAAAAGCCAAGGCGATTGCTAACTGGCTGGTTAATATCGAGATCCCACTGCGGCGTGAGTTAGAAACATCTGGTGGCTTACCGGCCGATAATGCCATGCGCGCCAAACTCTATGAAGAAATTTATAAACTGGTTAGTAGTGATAAATTGAGCTCAACCAAAGCAAAATCACTTCTTACTGAGTTACTGTCTAAAAATAAGCTACCGGCTGATCTTGAAGCTTATGCTCAGGACGGTGGCTATCTGCAGGTCTCCGACGAAGGTGCCATCGAAAAAATCGTGGCCGCTGTGTTAGCCTCCAACCCCGCTGCCGCCGCCGATGTTAAGAATGGCGAGATGAAGGCTATTGGCTTTTTGGTCGGTCAAGTAATGAAAGAATCGAAGGGCCAGGCTAACCCGCAGTTAGCCCAGCAACTTATTAAGAAACAGCTTGGGCTGTAGTTGGACTAAGCACTACCTTATTGCTATAATTTTATAGAGCACATTAAGGAGTCCATGAAAACAAAGAGATACCTAGTTGTGTCATTATTGTTGGTTGGGGTGTTAGCACCTGTATTTCTTCATGCCCAAAAGGCCTCAGCCTTAAGCTGGACGGTCGATTCCGTCATCGATGCCGCCGATAATAACATTGGTGATGGCATTTGTGATGATGGAGACGGCAATTGTACGCTTCGTGCCGCCATTCAGGAGGCTAATAGTAATGCCGGTGCTGATGATATAGACTTTACTATCCCTGGTGCTGGCGTGCACACGATCGAGTTGTTATCTGAACTACCGCCGCTAACCGAAGAAGTTCACATTGATGGAGCTAGTCAGCCAGGTGTAAGTTGTGGCGATCTAATGCCCGATGCCATACCAGCGACTTCCAATACCCCGCACAATTTATTGATAGAAATCAACGGTAGCGCCCTAACCTATAGTAGCCCAGAATCGTCGGTTATTAACTTTGGGGTTGGCGCATCGGGATCGAGTTTAAATGGCCTTGTCATTAATAATGCTGGAGCAACGGCTGATGATAATGTTATCGGTTTATATATTGCAGGCAGTAATTCAGACGTATCCGTAACTTGTAACTATTTTGGTTCTGGCGCCGATGGCACAACCAGTCAGAGTAATTTCGGCGGTGACATCTGTTACAACAATGGAGCTGGAACAGATACAGTAGTCAGCAATAACCTGATTGCAAGAGGTATTTATCTAAACAATATTACTGGGTCGTTCTCGTTAACATCTAACTTAATTGGTACTGATGAAGCTGGCCAAGCAAATATTGATGCCGCCAACTCAGTGGCAGCAAGCTTTAATAACTCAGACAATGTTTCAATTTCCGGCAACCTGATGGCAGGTGCGCTCTATGCCCTAGTAGTGCAGGATGGGGCAGGCTATGGCGTAAGTAATAATCAGATTGGGCTTGGACTTAATGGGTCAGCGGTAACCAATACATATGGCATGACTATCGAAGCTTCGAGCAATGTCCAGGTTAATGATAATATCGTAATAGGCAGTGAGGCTACCGGAATTAGTGTAAATGACACGGCCGGTAGTATTACTGGTAATGATGTCTATCAGAACCAGGGTGACGGACTATACGCAAATACTTATTCAGCGAATCAATTAGAGATTTATAATAATAGTCTACACAATAACGCCAACAGCGGTGCCCGTCTGGCAAGGTATATTCGTTTTCACGACAATAATATCAGTAATAATACCGGTTCTGGGGTAATTATTGATGATGGTATTGGTACAACGGTCTTTGGCAGTACTATCGGCCTTACGGCTAATGGTGAGCCGGCTGGTAATGTTGGCGACGGAATAAGAATCATCAGGAACGAACAAGCTGACGGTGATGCCGACGTTATTATTGGTGGAACTAATTCGGCCGAACGCAATGTAATATCGGCCAACGGCAAAAGTGGTGTTGTTATATACAACGATAGTTGCTCCAAGACAGTCGGATCAAAAATTATCGGTAATTATATAGGTACAAAACAAAACGGCGAGGTTGCGCAGAATTACGGAAATGCCGGGTCGGGAATCCAAGTTTATGAAACAAAAGATGTTGATGGTTGTGGCGGTGAATCTGTCTATAATCACCAGATAGGTGGTGATGCTAATGGTGAGCAGAATGTAATTGCCGGTAATCAAGGCGACGGCATTCAGGTTTACAGTGTGCCGTGGCAAGACTGTGATGATGGTGACGGTGTTTATCGTTGCGGCGGCACTGACGTCTTTAATATTGCCATTATGCCCAACAGTATTTTTGGTAATAATGGTATTGGTATTAACTTGGCAACCGACAGCGATAATGATGGCATCGCCGACCAAGATACCGGACCAGCCACTAAAGATCTTATCAAGCCAGCGGCGTATCCGGCAGAACAGGCTAACCATTATGTGGCCTATCCAAAAATAACTAATGCCGTGGCTAGTTCAAACAAGCTTACCGTTACCTACGACTTTGATGCCAAACCTGCTGATGAGACACTGTCAATAGTCGGTTATAGGTTAGATTTCTACACCAATGATACGGTTGACGCATCCGGATACGGGCAAGGTAAAACTCATTTGGGTAGTTTTGTGGTCGATGGTAGTGAAAAAGGCGCTAGCCACACATTTACTCCTGTCGCCAGCCTAAATCAGCAGCTTAATATCACGGCGACGGCGACCCTACTCGTGGAACCTAGTTTTGATAATAATACAGCTAGGGGAGCTTCAGTGACGGCCAAAGCAGAGCCGCAAAATATACTAGCTCGCATCAAGAGCTTCTTTATGCCAACTGCCTTGGCGGCCGAAATATCGCCTGCCAATGGATCGTATGTATATGGTTCGACGTCTGAGTTTTCATCATATGTGACAATTACTAACAATTCTAATAGTATTCTTGCCGATACTGGTAGTAACGGAATGATTGTAATAATTAGCGCTACACTTTTATTTGCTACCGGCAATTTACTTATAAGCCACCGCAAACGTGCATAAGCTACTGTTTTAGTTCGGCTTCGACAACAATGCGGCCAGCTGCTTCGCCTCTTATATTACAGCTATATAGTGTCAACTTGGCGGTTTCGCTTGGTGCTTCAATTTCTACAGCCGTACGCGGAACGTCATAAGTTTTGGTAACTTGGTAGGTATAACGATTTTTGTTGTAGACAACCACAATCTCATCACCAACTACAAGTTTATCGAGTTTATAGAAAGGTGAGCGCGAGCGGGTGCCTTCTGGTGTTAGGCCAAGCTGAAAACGATGAGCGCTCAGTATAAAATTGCCTCCCTTTTCTGGATCGCCACGTTCTGGAAAACGATGCCAAGCGCCTTTTTCTAGTGCTCCGGCATTACCAGTTACAATAGCTGTATTAACGCCAATCTTGGCAATCTCAACGTGGTTGGTGTCGTCTGGGATGCTTATGACAGGCTGTCTAAAGCCCGGTACCGGCAAAGCCGGTAAGGTGCTTGATTGGGTTAATAATAGCAGATAGGCGCCGCCAATAAACGTCAGACATGACACGGCGAGTACCATAACGCTCCACACCGATCTTTTTTTGGGTCGCCTTACAAACTCTGAGTGTACATACTTCACTTGAATCAGTATACCAGCCTGTTACAATAGTGCTAATGACTACCAAGCCTGTTAGAAAAGCCGTCATCGCCGCCGCCGGTTTTGGCACGCGTTTCTTGCCGCAAACCAAGGCCATGCCTAAAGAGATGTTGCCACTGGTCGATAAGCCGATTATTCAGTACATTGTCGAAGAGCTGGTCGAAGCTGGCATCGAAGACATCGTGATCGTGACTGGTTACCACAAACGGGCTATCGAAGACCACTTTGACTACATGAGTGCCGATCTGCGCTCTAATCTTAAGCAAGGCAATAAGACTGAGTTGCTGGATCAAACTAAGGGTATATCTGACCTGGCTAACTTCGTGTACATTCGCCAAAAAGGCCCGTACGGCAATGCCACGCCAGTGGCCAACGCCGCCCATATAATTGGTGACGAGCCGTTTATATATACTTTTGCCGATGACTTTATCGTGGCCAGCCCCGTTCGCTTTAAACAGATGATTGCCGTCTATGAACAATATGGCAGCAGTGTTTTGTCATGCACCAGGGTTCAAAAAGACGAGGATTACAAACGCTATGGCATCGTTGCCGGCACGGAACTTCAACCTGGTTTATTAGAAATGTCGACCATTATCGAAAAACCCGGCAAAGACCAGGCGCCGAGCGACCTAGCCAGCGTCAGTGGCTACCTATTAACGCCAGAAATACTGGGTTACATAGACCGGTCGCAAGCCGACTTGGCTGACGATGCCGAATTTAATATTCAGGCCGCCATGCAGATGATGATTAAAGACGGCCATCAGCTACTGGCCTGCGAGATCAGAAACGCTCGCTATTACGATACTGGCAACAAGTTGGAATACTTAAAAACCGTCGTCGATTTTGCCTTACAGCATCCCGAAGTCAAAGAGCAGTTTAGCGAGTTTCTTCACAATAAAGTAAACGGTGATGGAGTATAATAGAACTATGACAACAGAAACCAGCCTAACAATTTTAGTAATCATTCTTTCGGTAACATTAGCTGTCGCCCTCATTTTGGCGATAGTCTTATTAGTTAAGTTGGTGCAGATCGCCAAAATTCTAAAGCGAATTACTCTTAAAGCCGAAGACATCGCTGATAAAGCCGAAGCCGCCGCCGAATTCTTCGAAAAAGGCGCCAGCACATTAAGCTTAACCCGTCTTATCGCCAATATCACCGATATGGTGAGTCGTAAGCATAAATAAGGAGTAATACTATGGTTAAAGGTAAAAATTTTGCAATTGGTGCCGCCATCGCTGGCGCAGTTGGATATGTCGCTGGTATTTTAACCGCTCCTAAAAGCGGTAAAGAAACCCGTAAAGATATTAAAGACAAAGCCGTCGAAACTAAGCGCGAAGCCGAAAAACGCCTTAAGGAGTTGCACAGCCAAATCGAAGATCTGTTGAAACAGGGTAAAGAAGCCTCCAGCAAGCTGTCCGATACAGCTAAGAAAGAATGGAATGCTCTGGCCGACGCTGCCGTGGCCAGCCGCGACAAAGTCCGCGCTGTTCTAAGTTCTATTCACGAAGGTGGCACCGACGACAAAGACCTCCAGAACGCCATGAAAGACGCCAGCAAGGCCGTTGATAACCTCAAAAAGTATCTTGCCAAGAATGTCAAAGCCGCCAAAAGCTAAAGACCGCGACGCCCAACTGGGCCGCATGCTGGTAAATATCTACGAAACTGGCTACATGGATCGTAATACCATGTACAAGATGAGTTTCCTAAAAGGCATGGCAGCCGGCTTTGGTGGTGTGATTGGAGCCACTATTGTCGTTGCTTTGTTGTTGTGGATTTTGACATTGTTTAGCCAGGTACCCCTGATAGGCCACTTTACCGAAAAAGTTACTCAGACCGTCGAACAAGCCAAATAAGCTATAATAGAACCACTGTTTAAGCGTAAAGAGGGGCATGGCGGGGAAGACTCTATCACCACGTGATTATGTTCATTTGCATAATCACACACAATATAGCTTGCTCGATGGACTGACCAAGGTGCCAGCCCTATTTGACTATGTTAAGGAAACTGGCATGGAGGCGGTGGCCGTTACTGACCATGGCACTTTGTCGGGCGCCATTGAATTTTACAAAGAAGGCAAAGACCAGGGTATCAAGCCAATTATTGGTATGGAAACTTATGTGGCAGCGCGGCGCCATACCGACAAAGATCCTGGCAAAGACAAGGTCTATAATCACCTAATTTTGCTGGCCATGAATAATACGGGCTACCAGAACTTGATGAAGCTCAGTACTATTGCCAACTTGGCCGGCTTTTACTATAAGCCACGGGTTGACCACGAACTACTCGAAAAGTATAACGAAGGCTTGATTGTCTTGAGTGGTTGTATCGGTGGTGAAGTCGGTGACCTGCTGCGCCAAGACCAGTACGATCAGGCCAAAGAAGTCGCCGCTTGGTATAAGCAGGTGTTTGGCGATCGTTACTACTTGGAATTTCAGGATCACGGCCATCCCGACCACCCTTCTAAATGGGAAGAACAGGTTGCCGTTACCAAGCAGACGCTTAAACTAGCCAAGGAACTGGATATACCAGGTGTGGTGACCTGTGACGCTCACTATTTGCGCCACGATGACCAAGAGGCGCACGAGATATTACTGTGTGTCCAGACTGGTTCTTACTTGAGCGATACCGATCGCATGAGCTTAAAAGAGTTTGAGCTACATGTCACCGACCCTAAAGAAGTCATTGACCGTTGGGGGAAGGAACACCCAGACTTTATCACCAATACCCGAGCGATTGCTGATCGTTGTGACGTTAGTATTGAACTGGGTAAAATCCTGATTCCCAAGTTTCCGGTTCCTAAAGGCCAGACCGAAAAGTCATATCTGGACAGCCTAGTTTACCAAGGCCTGGCTTGGCGTTATGGTGACGTAAGCGAAGTAGCCGCTCAGAAACTTAGCGTGCCGGCGGCAATAAAAAAGCTGCCTAAAGATGTAGCTGAACGTGCCTCGTACGAATTGGGTGTGATCGAAAGTATGGGCTTTAACGGCTACTTCTTGATTATTGCTGACTTTATTAACGCCAGCAAAGACAAGGGAATCGTGTTTGGTCCTGGTCGTGGCTCGGCCGCCGGTTCGATTATTGCCTATGCCCTTAAAATTACCGAACTTGACCCGCTCAAGTACGACCTGTTGTTTGAGCGTTTTTTGAACCCCGACCGCATCTCGATGCCTGATATCGATATTGATATTCAGGACTCCAGGCGTAACGAGGTAATTCAATACTGTGTCGAGAAGTACGGCACCGAACGGGTGGCTAACATCGTGACATTTGGTCGGATGGCGGCGCGCAACGCTGTCCGCGATGTCGCCCGGGTTCTGCAGGTGCCCTATGCTGATGCTGACCGTCTGGCCAAGATGATACCGCCACCAGTACAGGGTCGTCATATCCCGCTCGCCACCAGCCTAAAGGATGACCAGGATCTAAAAGCCGAGTACGAAAATAGCGAGCAATCACGGCGGGTCTTTGACTTGGCCGTTCAGCTGGAAGGCACCATTCGGAGTCACGGTGTTCATGCCGCCGGCGTGGTAATCGCTCCGGACGACATCGTTAAGTTCGCGCCGCTCGAAATGGCCCAGAAGGGCGTGGTGGCCACCCAGTATTCGATGAACCCGATCGAAGAACTCGGTCTACTAAAGATGGACTTCTTGGGGCTATCTAACCTGACCATTATTAAAAACGCATTGCGAATTATTAAAAAAGTTCACAACAAAGACATCGACATCAACAGCTTACCGCTGGATGACGCCAAAACTTTTGAATTATTGCAGCGCGGTGACACCACCGGTGTTTTCCAGTTTGAATCGGCTGGCATGAAGCGTTACCTGAAAGAGCTCAAACCGACCGAGTTCGACGACGTTATCGCCATGGGCGCCTTGTATCGCCCTGGTCCGTTGAGCGCTGGCCTGACCGACAGCTTTATTAAGCGCAAAAACGGTTTGGAAAAAACTTCTTACGGGCATCCTTTAATGAAAGCCTCGCTCGAAAGTACCTACGGTGTGCTGGTTTACCAGGAACAGTTTATGCAGATATCGCGCGACGTCTGTGGCTTTACCGGTGGCGAGGCCGACACCTTGCGTAAGGCGATTGGTAAAAAGAAGCGCGATATGATGGCCAAAATGGAAAAACGCTTTATCGAAGGTGCCGTCGAAAACGGCGTCGACAAGGCCTTTATTCAAAAGTTCTGGAAGCAACTACTGGGCTTTGCTGACTATTGCTTTAACAAATCACACTCGGCTTGCTATGGCCTAATTGCCTACCAGACAGCCTATCTAAAAGCCCATTATCCCGATGCCTTTATGGCGGCTTTGATGACCAGTGACTTTGACGACACCGATCGCCTGGCCATCGAGATCACCGAATGTAAAAACATGGGCATAGAAGTTTTGCCACCGGATGTTAATGAGTCGTTTATGGAATTTGCCGTGGTTCCGGGCAAGAAGCAGATTCGCTTTGGTCTTAACGCTATCAAAAACGTTGGTGCTGGCGCGGTTGAAGAAATCTTGCGGGCTCGGGCCATCGACGGCAGCTTTGCTAGTTTAGAAGACTTTGCCAGTAAGGTGAGTGTAAGAATCGTTAATCGCAAGGCACTGGAAAGCCTAACCAAGGCCGGCGCTTTTGACTGCTTTGTCGACCGCAATGTGCTTCTGGGCAATCTAGAAGTACTACTGGCCTACGCCAACCGCTTGCAAAAAGAAGCCAATAGCGGTCAGACCGATTTGTTTGGCGAGGTCGAAGGCGTGGTGGTGGCACCCAAGCTTACCCTAGACACCACGGTGCTCAAATACAACAGCCGTGAGCAGCTGCAGTGGGAAAGAGATCTACTTGGCTTATATTTGTCGCAACACCCGCTAGAAGCCTTCGAGGCCTTCCTCAAGGAACAGTCGGTGCCGTTAAAAGAGCTTAAGCCCGAACATGAAGGTAAGGCCGTGACGGTGGCTGGCGCAATTAGTGAGATTCGAGAAATTACTACTAAGAACGGCCAAAAGATGGCCTTTGTAAAGATTGCCGACATGGGTGGCGAAACTGAACTACTATTGTTCCCCAATGCCTACCAGCAAACCACTGGAATCTGGGAACGCGATCACGTTGTGCTGGTAAACGGCAAAATTAACACTAAGGACCGCGAAGGTAACTTGTCGGACGAAATTAAGATCATGGTCAACGATGCCCGCGAGGTTACCATTGAGCAGGCCCAGGCCTACCAGGCCAGTGGTCGCGAAAAGAAAGCGCCTAAGGTGCGTCCTAAAGCCATAAAACCACGTGCAGCCAAAGATGGTGACTCGACGGCTACAAAAATACCAGAGCGTCTTTACATCAGGCTAGAAGACAGCAGTAACCAAGAACTACTACTAGCGTTAAAAGAAGCAATTGATGGCTTTAAGGGCGAAACCGAAGTCGTTTTGGTACTGGGGGCGGCCGCTAGTAAACAGATAGTCAAGTTACCGGCTAAGGTTGATCGTGACAGCCAAGTAATAGCTCAACTCGAAACCTTGGTGGGCAAGTCAAACGTTAAGCTACAGTAATTATTGAATCAAGCCGGTACTGCGTGATAACAGAGCACAGATGGCTACAAAAACTACTATGGTTACATCGAGAATCGGGTGTTTTAGAACGAACTTTTCGCCCTTTTTGAGTGAACGGTGTAAGTGCAAACCGTTTTTGGCGATCAATAGTGCCAAGGCAACGCCCGCCGCCAAGCCGACCGCAAAGGTAATCCAAGGGGTGCTGCCACCGGTTAGTACCTGAACCTTACTGATCGACTGCGAAGCCGGATTGGTCACTGGGTTAGTAGTGCTAAAGGCCATCACCGTGCTGTCGGTCTTAGAGGTTACGATCGGGGTTGTTTTAGGCGTGGCGTAAAGAGCAACAACAATTGTTTGCGGGCCACTACCTTGGTAGTCGGGGCTGTTGGCGACGCCATAACCAACCTCACGGTAGTCTTTGTCGAGCAGATTTTCTTTATGGGCTGGGCTATTGAGCCAACCGGTAACAACTTCGGCCTGAGTGGCAAAGCCATAAGCTAAGTTTTCACCAGCCTTGTTATAGGTGTAGCCCTGGCTGTCAATAAAGCTCCATGGCGTTTTGCCTTCTGGGGTTAGGTGGGTCCAGTAGTTGCGATTGGCCATATCGGTGGCCTTAGCTTGGGCAGCTGCTGCTAATTGGGGGTTCTGCACCAAGCGTGGTTGCTGGTTCTTTTGACGAACACTATTGGACTCGGTCAGTAGACCGCTGTCACTAATACTGGTCGAATAAGACAGGACGCCGTTCTGCGAGCGCTCGGCCATGGGCATGCCCAGCCATAACCCGACTATGACTAGTAGTACCAAAGGAATGTAAGGCCAATAGACCTTGTTGTAATGGTGCGGGTGTCTAGCCTGAGCTTTATTTTTTGTTTTAAGAGGCATCTTATAGTTATTGTACGTCGCTTATGGCTAATTTGGCAAGCCAAAACGACAGTGATACAGCGCCATGGCCGCCGCCTGGACGACATTGAATGATTCCTTGCTACCGAACATTGGTATGACGAGCTGCAAATCGGTTAAAGCTAGAACCTCCGGTTCGATACCTTCGACTTCGCGGCCCACAATTAAGGCAACCTTTTTTGGAGGCTGGTAGCTAGGCAGGGCCACTGCGGTGCCAGTTTGCTCAACAGCTGCAATGGTATAACCTTCGGCCCTTAGTTCGGTTACCAGATCATCAATACTATCGCGCTGTTGCCAGTTTTGGGTTGTTTCAGCGCCTAGCGCGGTCTTGCTGATTTGGCGATCGACTTTTTGAGCGATGTGGGGCAGGCGGCTGTCATGGGCGGTTGCTGGGAACGGTGTGTAACCTGTTAAATAGACGTCTTCAACGCCTAGCCCTTCGGCGGTTCGCAGCAATGAACCGACGTTATGGCTGCTCCGCAGGTTATGGGCAATCAAAATTATGGTTGGCGACATAATATTAAGTATACGGAATCTGTTTATAGAAGCGACTGCTTATGCTTTAATAGGGGTATGAGTCAAGATGCACGCCGCGACGAAGAGCAGGCCACCCTACGCCGCGCTCAAATTCTGAATATGGCCTATATTGATACCTCGCAGATTGCCCAAAAGACCCTCTATAAAGATCTGATGCCTTTCAATGAATTGTCGAGTTTACGGGTGGTGCCACTACAAGCCGACCAAAACAGCATAACTTTTGGTGTTACCAATACGACTTCGCAACAGACCATGGGTAACCTTAATAATCGTTTCCTGGATCAACGGGTCAGCTTTGCTTTAATTTCTGACGTTGGTTTTAGGGAGTACATGGCGCTCTATAACCCCCCGAAAAAGATTGAATACCAAGACATCAGTATTAATAAGGCCAAAGATGAAAACCTGGTTCAGCAAGTTTCTAACACAATTTCGCAGGTGCGCGCTGATGATACGTTGGCTTATTTGGTGCAGCAAGCCCATAAACTTAACGCCTCCGACATCCACCTCGAAACTCAGCCTGAATTTGTGCGGGTGCGTTTGCGCATCGACGGCGTGCTTCACACCATTGCCCAAATTGCGCCCGACAAATACCGCACCTTGATATCAGCCATTGCCAGTGCTGGTAATATTTCGACTTCGTCGGATGACGCCCAGCAAGGTCATATCGCCCAAAAGGTCCAAATGGCCGATGGTAGCCCGGTCGACGTTAACTTGCGTCTAGAAACCGTACCAACTATTAATGGTATCGATGTGGTAATGCGTCTGTTTAACATGAATCAAGAAATGTATCAGCTCGACCGGCTAGGTCTTAGCCCTGACCAGCGTCAGGTGGTCGACGACATTATTAGCCGTCCGTCTGGGTTGGTTTTGGCAGTTGGCCCAACTGGCTCCGGTAAAACCACTACGCTCTATTCGATGCTCAACTCGCTCAACAGCGACGAGCGCAAAATAATTACCATCGAAGACCCGGTTGAATACCAGTTTAATGGCATAACCCAGATTTCGGTTACCTCGGCCAATAGTAAAGAAACAAAATTTGCCGAACGGTTGCGAGCCGTTCTGCGCCTTGACCCCGATATTGTGATGGTTGGTGAGATCCGCGACACCGATACGGCCAAGACAGCTCTGCAGGCTTCACTAACTGGCCACTTGGTGCTGTCGACCTTCCACGCCTCGTCAGCCGCCGCCGCCCTCACCCGCTTAATTGACATTATTGGCGAAAATCCACTGTTTGTATCGGCCATCAGGCTGGTGATGGCACAGCGCTTAGTGCGCAAGCTCGATGATAAGACCAAAGAAGCTTACCAAGCCGACGAAGCAACCGTAGCGCGCATTAAGTCTATAGTCGACACTTTGCCCGAGGGTATTGCTAAGCCAGACCTAACCAAGCTCAAGCTATACAAGCCAGGTAAATCAGCCGAAAACCCGTTTGGTTACACCGGCCAAGTTGCTTTGCGCGAACAGTTCTTGATGACCGGCGAAATTGGTAAACTACTGGCCGAAGGCAAAGCCACCAGCACCCAAGACATCGAAGCAGCCGCTATAAAAAGCGGCATGCGCACCATGATCCAAGACGGCATTCTTAAAGTTATTGCTGGCGAAACCACGCTAGAAGAAGTCTACCGCGTCGTTGGCTAAGTTTGCAAAACCTCTATAAAAATAGTATAAAAAGTCTATGCCCATTAGAATTTTTTGCCAAGCCGAACGCTACAACGACCCCAGTCGACCAGTCTACGGATTATATGAAGGTCCTGACATTGTCGTTAGCGATATCGCGGTCGTTAGTATGATACACAGCCAACCAAACGGGCGAGGCTCGATTCTTGAACACCACATGCGCTACTTGTGCCCAGAGTGTGAAGTTATCGAACTAGCCGTCTTGTCCGACCTCAAGTACGCCCTACTTAAAGCTGCTGGTATGCCCGAAGATACTATTCAGGTAGCTGCGGACTCGTTACTAGACCCAGAATGCCAAGTCAGGGGTCCAATGAGCGAGAACGATGCCACTAATTTGAAGCTAGACTTATCCAGTTTTCCAACATTTTATCGTTCCGAAGAGCCCGGTACGGCATAATTGCCAAGTAAACACTTGATTAACAGGCTTAAATAGTGTAGGATTGTTTAGATATGTCATCTGTTATTAACGAAATCGAACAGCAGTTCAAGAAGCATGCCGTTGTTGACGTCAAAAGTGGCGACACCGTTAAGGTGCACCAAAAGATTCGCGAAGGCAACAAAGAGCGCATCCAGATCTTTGAAGGTCTGGTTATTCGCGTTGACCGTAAAACCAGTCACACCGCCTCTATTACGGTGCGTCGTATTGCCAGTGGCGTTGGTGTCGAAAAGACTTACCTGCTGCACTCACCACTAGTTACCAAAGTAGAAATTGTTAAGCGTAGTAAGGTTCGCCGTAACTACCTCAGCTACATGCGCGCCCGTACCGGTAAGTCAGCTCGTTTGACTGGTATGGCTTTTGATAAAGAAGCTGTTAACGATGTACGTGATCTTAAGGCCGAAGCCGAAGAAGAGAAGCTAAAAGAAGAAGTTGCTAAGGCCGCCGAAGCCGAAGCCGCCAAGAAGGCCGAAGAAGAAGCTAAGCTCGAAGCCAAAGCGGCCGAAGCTCTAGCCAACCGTAAGTCGGACGGCGAAGAAGAGTAAATTCTTAAAAAGTAGTTAATTGCCGCCTCAATCGAGGCGGTTTTTTGTTACCATAAGGTCATGATTGGTATTGATGAAGTTGGTAGGGGTTGTTGGGCGGGGCCTTTGTTAGTGGTGGCAGCCCGCCAAACGGGCGACTTACCGTACGGCTTAGATGATTCAAAAAAACTCTCCAAAAAACAGCGCTTGGCTTTGCTAGCGGGAATCGCCTCAAGTTGCCAGCTGGGCGAAGGTTGGGCACAGCCCCAAGAGATTGACCAGCTTGGCTTGACGGCCGCCATGCGTTTAGCGGTCTCTCGTGCCCTGACGGCCATCGACGCCCAAGATAGCGAAGAGATAATTATGGACGGATCGATTAATTACTGTGACACGCAGTACCAAAATGTCACTTGCGTGGTGGCGGCCGATTCGGCCTATCCAATTGTTAGTGCGGCTAGTATCCATGCTAAGGTCACGCGCGATCAAGCCATGACCGACTTAGCGTTGCAGTGTCAGGGCTATGGTTTTGAGTCGCATGTTGGTTATGGCACCAAAGCCCACCTAGAGGCTCTCAAAGTTCTTGGCGTGTCCAGCCATCACCGTAAGTCCTATAAGCCAATTCAAGCTTTATTATGAACACTACGGCAGTAGGTAGACGGGCCGAGGCCGTAGCGACTAATTACTTACGTGCCCAGGGTTATAAAATTGTTGCCAGGAATTGGCGGACCCGTTATTGCGAAATTGATCTGGTTGCTCAACGGCAGGCCGTTATCTGCTTTGTTGAGGTCAAATATCGTCAGACGGCTCGGCAAGGCAGCGGTTTTGATTATCTAACCACCCAGAAATTGCGTCGGATGCGGTTTGCGGCTGAGGTTTGGGTGCATCGGCATGGCTGGACGGGCGACTACCGTTTGGGGGCCGTTCAGGTTGAAGGACCGGAGTTTACGGTTTCTGACTGCCTGCTGCTTGATCTATAAAGAATTGCTTGATCTGTTCAAGATCACGGGCTTTCCAGGCGGCCTGCCACTCAACCGTTTCGACACCTTGGTTATAGGCTCTTTCTAGCGATGGCGTCATCTTTGAAGAGAAGAAGTGTTTGAACTCGGGCAAGAAGGTTTCGTCACTAAAGCAGCGCGCGGCATACAGCGGGAAGCGAGAGAAACTCAAATCCTTACCAAGATTATCACTGAGCCAATCCCAGTTCTTAGTTAGCCACTTCCAGGCTAAGTGCTTGCCGTGTCGGTTCATGAAACTGTAGGCCACCCAGTGACCGATATCCTGTAAACGAACAGTATCGGTGGTAATAAGTGCCAAAGCTTTCTTAATTAGCTCCGGCTGTTTAAACGAAGTTAGGGCGGCGGCAATGGTAATTTGTTCCTCGCTTTGGTCGGTCGACCGGTAGAGCTTTAGAAGGTGATTAAAGGTTTTTTGATCGCCATGGCGAGCTGCTGTGCTATAAACCAGACCACGCAGGTCGGGCGGGATGTCTTGAGGGCTTTTCATTTTTTCAAAGCGCTGTAAACACTCAGCCACGACACTTGGTTCATCCGAAATTGAGGCTAAGCCTAAAATGGTCGGCCGCAGCAGACTATCAAAGTAGATTTCGTCTGGTTTTGGCTCCCAGCCCAGTCGGTCTAGCTGTTTGGCCACCAGTTTACGTACAAACGGTTTCATACTTTCGCGTAGCTCTTCATCATTCATAACCACCCTTACGGCATTGACAGTACCGCCAATGATATCCCAAACGGCATTATTGTCTTCGTCTTGGTAATACTGCAGCAGATCAAGAGCGTGCGCGGTGCGTGAATAGCCGGCCTTAGCGGTTTCGATAGCGTCACTAAGTAGGCCCAGTCGGTCGAGCGGGCTTAGCTTGCCGGTCGGAACTTGTTCGGCTAATTTGTGCAGATAGGCACGGTTGTAGGCAACCCGGTAAAAGCCACCCTGACCACCGTTCAATTTAATGTAGGCTTCGTCTAAATGCCACTCGGCGGCTGGTTCGTCTAACAAATCCGGGACACCTTTGCCAGCCAAGGGAATCGGCCAGATTACCTTATGGTGACGGCTGTGGTGTAACGGATTCGTGTAATAACGTTCTTGCTTAACGGTCAGGACGCCGTCGTCGCGGTGGGCTTTAATAATTGGAAAGCCGGGTTCGCTGGTCCAGGTTGCCATAAAGTTTTCGACTGGTTTTTTAGAGACTTCGGCCAGGGAGTGCCACAGATCGACGGTGTCAGTGTTTTGATAGGCATGTTTCTTTAGGTAATGGCGCAAACCATCGCGGAATACGGCCGGGCTAAGGTACTCGTGCAACATATGGATGACGCTGGCGCCCTTGCAGTAGCTGATGGTGTCAAAGATGCTGCGAATTTCGTCGGGATGCTTAACCGGCACTTCAACCGGGTGGGTGTTGTCGAGAGCATCAAGTCGCAGGGCGCCGTGCTGCTCATCGGTAATGAACTGGGTCCACATTTGCCATTCGGGGAAGAGTTTGTCGATTGCCAGGTATTCAATCCAGCTGGCAAAACCTTCGTTGAGCCACAAATCGGTCCACCATCGCATGGTGACGAGGTTGCCGAACCATTGATGAGCCAACTCGTGCGCCACCACCATGGCGATGTACTGCTTGGTAGGTAGGCTGGTGTTCTTGGGATCGTACAGCATGCAGTGTTCGCGATAGGTAATGCAGCCCCAGTTTTCCATGGCGCCGCTGGCAAAGTCCGGCAGGGCGATCATGTCGCATTTTGGTAGTGGGTAGGGAATATCAAAATAGTCGTTATAGAACTCGAGGCACTTAACGGCTACATCAAGCGCAAAATCGGTGAACTGAACATTGTCGGGTGTAGCGTAGGTTCTGATGGTAACACCGTCTTTGGTGGTGGCTTCTTTATAGCCCATTTCACCAACCACGAAGGCCAGTAAATAAACTGACATTTTAGGAGTGGTCTGAAAAATGGTGGTCTTGTGGTCTTCGAGTTCGTCGATGACTTTTAGCTCGGGGGTGTTGGCAATAACGACATCATCTTTGGGTGTTGTTAGACTAAGGTCAAACGTGGCCTTGGCTTCGGGCTCGTCAATACACGGAAAAACCTCGCGGGCATGGTGACTTTCGAACTGGGTAGCAAGTAGTTTCTTTTCTTTACCGTCATGCTGAAAGAAGCACGGATATAGACCGTTCATATGACGGGTGATCTTACCGCTGAATTCGATGGTTATGGTGTAATCGCCCGGGTAGATCATCTGCGGGCTGTGTAGTCTGACTTCGTCATATCGGGCGTGAGTGTTGACGCGATCGAGCGGTATTTCTTGATCGCCTTTCTTGTCGTGTTTAACGACAGTGGCGCTGATAATACTAAGAGCGTGCTGGTGGAGGGTGATCCGCTGGGTCGGCTTGCCGGTTTTTTTACCACGCACCGTCACCGTGCCCTTGAATTTCAGTGAATGCGCATTGGGGGCGATATGCAGGTCATAATGTTCGGGCTGAAACTGCTCAAACAGTCGGGTCACATCTTTACTCATTACAGTAATTTTAGCACGCCCCTAGACTGCGCGCTGTTGTTAGTTTGTCTTTAATACTGCAGTCACCCGGGGTACGGTATTGAAAACTAGCTAGTAATACGCTACAATGTAGCTGTTCAGGTCGGCCAACAGGTCGGCTTTTTTCATGCAAAAGACCAGAACCAAAGGAGAAAAAATGGATTTTGACTTTAAACAATTGGCTATCGCCATTCAAACCATTGCCGAAGAAAAGAATCTTCCGCAAGAAACCGTTCAAGAAGTTGTTGAGCAGGCCTTAGCGGCCGCTTACCGCCGTGATTATGGTGATCGCGAACAAGAAGTGCGCGTTAGTATGAACCTAAACACCGGTGATGTGGTTGCCTTTGTGACTAAACAAATTGTCGACAAGGTAGAAGACCCCCGTACCGAAATCTCGCTTAGCGAAGCTCAGGTGCGCCAGAAGAATGCCAAAGTTGGCGAAGAGATCGAAGTCGAAGAAAAGGTCGAGACGTTTGGTCGTGTTGCCGCCCAAACTGCCAAGCAAGTTATTTTACAGCGCTTGCGCGAAGCCGAACGTGACATCATCATGAATGAATACGAAGATAAAATTGGTACCGTCATTAATGGTATCGTGGCTCGTGTCGAAGGTCGTATCGTGCGGATTGACCTAGGTAAAGCCCAAGGTATTATGCCCGCCAGCGAACAGATCCAAGGCGAGCGTTATTACCCTGGCCAACGCCTTAAGGTTTTCTTAAAAGATGTTGAACGCGGCTTTCGTGGCCCGCAACTGGTTGTCAGTCGTGGCAACGGTGACTTTATCGAATGGTTGTTCCGGGCCGAAGTTCCCGAGATGGAAAATGGTGCCGTCGAAATTAAGGGTATCGCCCGCGAAGCTGGTGTCCGCACCAAGATCGCCGTTAGTAGCACCGTACCCGGAGTTGACCCAGTTGGCACCTTTGTAGGTGGCCATGGTACCCGTGTGAACGCTGTAGTCAGCGAAGTTGGCGAACAAGAAAAGATCGATATTGTAGTTTGGGACGATGACACCGCTACCTACATCAAGAACGCTTTGAGCCCAACCAATGTTACCGAAGTTAAGCTCGACGAAGCCAACAAAAAAGCCACCGTAGTTGTACCAGAAGATCAGCTCAGCATTGC
>JAUPVS010000004.1 GCA_030916945.1 Patescibacteria group bacterium | reverse complement strand
GACCATGGCTTCCACTAGCCGTTTTTTGTTGTCACTAGAAACCATGACGCCAGCCTTACCAACTACTTCTGGCAAAGAAGAGTTGTCGGCTGTGATTATGGGAACGCCGCAAGCCAGAGCTTCCAAGGGAGGCATGCCAAAACCTTCATAGTGACTTGGATAAACCAGCATCGCGGCCCCGGATATAATGGCTGCCTTGTCTTCGTCGCTCACGTAGTCTGAAGGACGAACGATTTCGTATCCTTGGTCGACCTTCTCAACGATCTTATTGAACAGTTTGTCAGTCTTCCAGCCGCTGACACCAACTAACAAAAGCTTGTATTGTTTTCTTAGTCTGTCGGGTAGCTCGCAGTAGGCATCGACTAACATGTCAAGATTCTTTCGGGGTTCAAGATTTGATAGCGCCAGAATGTAGCTGCCTTTAATACCGTAACGATGCTTTACGCGCTCAACCTCTTCTGGATTCCTTCTGTACATTACCGATTTATCGGTTGCCGGGGTGGCAACAACAACCCGAGAGGCCGGCAATTTGTAAAAATCGATTATTTCTTGGCGGGCATTTTGGGATATGGCAATAATTTTTTGAGTCTTACCGATTGATTTTTTGACAGCGTGCGACAAAAATAGGGCGTTTCCTTCATCCGAGTACTGGCGATGAAGCTCATAAGACAAGTCAAAAATAACCAAACCAGCATTTTTACTGAATAGCAGAGGCATACTTACAAAGCGCGGAAAAATGTAAGTACCACGGCCGCAAAAAAGATCAATCGGCGGCATCCAGCCGCGATGCCAAAGCGCTGCGGTGTAGCGAAATGAAGTCGGAAGCCGTTTACAGCCAATATGTTTAAAGCCAAAGGTTCTGAATTTTGCTGTAGTGCCGCGCGGTATAACGACACGTACGTCAGGAACTGGCTCACCGCGATACTTGGCTTCGTCTAGCAGAGTATCTAGGCCGCGTAAGATGCCTAAAATGTACTGGCCAACTCCACTGAAGTGTCCCTCGACCAGACCGAGGCCATCGATGAAAATTTTTTGTTGCTTCATATAGCGTAACTGTATTTTAACAGATAACATCAACTAATATCACGAGGTATAGAATATTACAACGAACCGGCTGTGCCAGTGTGCCAGAAGGGAATATTCAGATTGTTGTATAGAACCAGGTTACCGTCCTGCTGGATAACACTACGCAGGTTTGCATGGCCGGCCGTTCCGCTATACCAGAGAGGCCGGGAAGCGCGGTCGTACAGAACTAAGTTACCATCCTGCTGAAGCGATACAAAGGCGGCTGATTTACCGTCGGTACCGGTCGCCCAAAGCGCCCGTGTTGGCGAATAGAGCACTAGGTTACCGTCACGCTGCATAATTAGGTGGTATTTACCATCGGCCGTATCAATGCTTTGACCAGGGAACATCCTGGTAGAGTTTCGAAAGCCGGTGTTGACGTAAGAAAGGTGGTCAGGCGTATGGGTGGTTCCTGTGAACCACAGTGGCACGTTGGTCGCCGAGTAGATTACCATGTTGCCATCTGTCTGTAGAACAAGCCGAGCTCCGGCATTACCACCAGTTTGTGAATTCCAGCGAGCAACGTTATTTTGGTCGTACAGAACTAAGTTACCATCACCTTGCATAATCAGACGATTAGCCGCAGCGCCAAAACTACCAGTACTCCAAGTGGCGGCAAAGTTAGAGTACAGAACTAAGTTACCATCACCTTGTAAAGTCAGAGCTGATTGTGAATCAGGAGATAGTAAGTAGTCGTTGTGACCAATCGATTGACCAGAGGTAAGGGTTGTATTGGTTGAGTTCGATACGCCCGATGGGCTATTCACGTTAACCGTAAAATAGAGGCCTAGGTCATTAAGCCAAGAACGACCCTCGGCAACAAGGTTGAAGTATTGATTGTAGGTCCCTTTAGTGGCGGGTGCCTGCATGGCGAATTCAAAAGTACCGATTTGGCCTGGTGACACACTGGCCTCAACTAAACGAGCTGCCCTCGTATTCGAAACCCAGCCAGCCTCGGCAAAAGTACTTGGTACATCCATTGGTCGGGAAACACCAAGATGCAAGAAGGATTGATCCCAAGTCGAGATACCCATATTGCGGGCTTTAACACGAAGGTAAATCTTGCCGTTTGGAGCTACGGTTGGTGTGTTTGTGAAGGGTTGGGTTCGGCCAGCGTCGGCAAACGCCCATTGACCTTCGTATGACCAGGCCCACGGTGTATTGGAGTTTGGCGAACCGAACCAGTCAATGTACATCCTCCAAAAGTTGCGGTTACCATAGGCGCTACAACTGTCACCGGTGCCATAAAGGTTCGCGAGGGCGGCCGCATTTGGCTGATAAGGCGTGTAGTTATACAAGCCGGCGGTAGCTTGGTTTTGGATAACTACATTAGTACCGCCGCAACCTGCGTTCGGGTTGTACTGTACATAGCTGTTTTGTCCCGAGCGGTAGTTGAACAAATGCGCTTGTTTGACGTAACGCTGGTACTGTCTGGCGGCCTGGTACACCTGATTAAAGAAGCCGTAGTACTCGGCATCGCAAGGGGCGGTGTCGGGGCAACCATAACCGGTGGCACTTTGGTACTGACTGCTCCAGGGCCAGTCATCGGTTACTAAGCTTTGCTCTTTTTGAAGGAGAATTATAAGGACCTTTGGGCTAACCCCACAGGCCTGCGAAACGTCATAAATGATTTGGGCAGATGATTTTGTGCCCCCTGCAACTGTTCCGCCACAATAACTGTCAGCAACAGTGGTTGGGATGGCTTGCGAGTAGTCCTTAAGACAGGTGTAAGGTGATGGGTAGCCGCGGCTTGCTCCGTAGGCGGCCCGTGTCGTACCTCCGTAAGGCTGGGTTCCGTTGGTGTCACAAACGGGGACTTTGGAGTTAAGAAATACTTGAATGTCGTTGGCGGTCATCGTATTTGGGTTGAAGAAAACGGCATCATCAATAATTCGACCGGCGTTAAAGTCGGCTCCAGAAAGTGCCGAAGCCGGCGCATGCGACAGCACCAGACTTACGGCGAACACTAACAAGGTAGCTATTCGCATGGTTCGTTGAGAAATCTTAAAATGAAGCATAACCCTATTTTACCTCGAAAATCTTGGTTTGTGAGCCCTGAGAGGTTGGGGATGTATAGGTTAGCTGGACGCTCCAGCTACCAGGGGAAATAGTTTTATTCCAGGTCATAGGAGCACACTGTGTGTAAGAGACGTTTTTAAAAGCCTCTGATGTGGCAGTAGCGACAACTCCGTTTAGAGTTGCGGTTGCTTGGCAGGTTCCACCTTCTTCAAAAACACCTGACACGTAGGCTCGCGCCGAGGTCTGAGTAACTTCGGTAATTACAACTGTGGCCGTAGGTTTTGTGTCGTTATTTTGGGTTAGAGCTTCATCGCGCTTTACGATAGCGTCTTTGGTGGCTTCGGTCTGAGCTTTTTCTTCTTCTGATGCAGGTTCTAGATTGACTGGCTGACCGTCGGCGGTTGTTGGGGAGGTATCGGCGTTATTCAAAACGTTACGGTAAAGGAAAAAGGCGCCACCCAAAATAGCCAACCCAACAAGGGTGACTATAATAATTCGGGAGCGGTTTGACAATCTTTTTTGTTTCTTCATTTTTATAGATTCCAAGTGCTACTACTATACCATAACTGTTACGCTTTCTACAATCTACTACAAAGTGTTAGAGTAGGCAGAGAATAAATGAGGAACCACGATGGTTATAGTGATATATGGAACCACCGGCGAGCTAATAAAGATACTACCGTTATTGAAAGCTTTGCCAGCAGGTTCTTACCAAACTATCTGTACATATCAGCAGCCACAGCAGTTGAAGAAGTTGTTTAAGTCGGCCGGCGTACCGCCACCAGATTATAAAATCGGGCTTTCTGAAGATGCTCAGGATTTGGAAAGTATCTGGAGCATACCAGGTTGGATGATAAAAGTTTGGTTCGGGTTTTTTGTTAATCGCAAAAAGATTAGGCGAGCACTTAAAAACTCTGGGGACACCAAAAACTTGATGATTGTGCATGGCGACACTACAACAACCTTGTTTGGTGCGATAATGGGGCGATTACTGCACCTGAAGGTGGGTCATATAGAAGCCGGTTTGAGGAGTTTTAATTGGCGCCATCCCTTCCCGGAAGAGTTAAACCGCATCTATACGTCAAAAATCGCTCGATTTCACTTTGCACCAGGCAAAACACCAATCAAAAATTTGAAAAAGGCAGCGGTTAAGGGCGAAATTGTAAACACTAAGTACAACACCGTACTCGACAGTCTAAGGATGGCTAAAGCCAGTAAAGTAACAGCTCAAAAAGGCCTCCCGCGGACGTACTGTGTCGTTTCGATTCACAGAAACGAACTTCTGACACAGCCAAAAGAACTAAAAGCTATTCTGGAGTCGGTTAACCGGTTTGCCGCTAAAACCCCGATTGTGTTTCTCGATCACCCCCTTACCAAGGAACGTTTGCACAACTTAAAGCTTGATCCCTTGCTGAAGCATAAAAATATCACACGCTTGCCCAAGCTTACCTACTTTGATTTCATTAATCTTCTAGGAAAGGCCAATTGCATTATTACCGATAGCGGTGGCTTGCAAGAAGAGGCGGCCTATCTAGGCATACCCTGTCTAATTCACCGCAAAGCCACCGAAAGAGAAGAGGGTCTGGGTGGTAACGTCGTACTTTCTTACTACGAACCGAGTAAAGTCGATGAGTTTTGCGACAACTATAAGAAATATCAGGGCGAGGGTGTTAGCCACACTGTTAGCCCGACCGCTATAATTATCAAAACACTCCAAAAAGAATCAGCCATCCAGGACTAGTTAGAAACCGATAACATACAAACGTCGGCTAAGCCGTAGGTTATGCCCGACAGGTGGTAGATGAATAGAGTATCCCCCGTTTTACTGGTTGTAGATACCGGTACCAGTTGGTTCTTTTCGGTGAATTGCAGTTGCGTTATGGTATTGCCTTTGGCGTCGTGTATTACTAGTGACTGGCCTGGCTGGCCGCGCAAAATGAAGCTGGCGGTTGTTTGTTCTGGCGCATCCGGCGCGAGCCGTCTAACCGACAGACTGGCGATTAAGGCAGTCGGTTGACGACAACTTACCTGAGTACTCTGGTCAACGACAGGCCTGCCAAAATTTGCGTCAGGCACGAGGGCGGTTCTTAGTTTAGGTAGGTCCGAGTTTATCTGGGCCACACGAGCCCCTAACTCACCATACAGAGGCTTCAGACCGGCCGGCAGACTCTTTTCAGGGATTTGATAGAGCAGAACATGATTAATACCTAGCTGCTTCAACACGCCAAGTGTTTGTGGGTCACTCAAACCAGCAAGCGAGTTATGTAGTAATTGTTCCGGGTCAACCGAGTCGTGGCTAGTCATTAGGGGCTTGTTGTGGATGACCTGGTCGCTAAAATATGGTGCGTCAAACGGGTGCCCTAGTACCGGGTAGGCGGCCACTGCCGGAATCGACGGTTGGTCGCGTAACCACAGGTAGGTCTTGTTGCCCTGATCTAGCGATTGTTGGTCCTGGCGGTTGAACGGGTTAAAGGGCATCAAGTCGATTAAGGTGAAAATGATAATGAGTGTCAAAAACAGTCGTCGTTTTAATTGGTTACCCTCGTTTTTTAGCAAATAGTGTAAACCAATTGCCGAGATAGTAATCAGTGCCACGCTGGCGGCAAGGTATAGTCGAGCAAAGACCCGCCAGAAGCTAACAAGATTAGTGATCACGCCTGAAGGCAAGGGGAAGGTAAATCCAAAAACGGTAAACCTAGGAATAAAGCTTATTAGTAAAGCGGCCAACAAAACGGTGGCGCAGCTCCATGCCACGTAGTGTAGCCAGCGGGCTTGGCTATCTTTGGTCTGTCGCTTTCTAGAGACATGAACGATTCCGACTAACGCCAATATAATCGGGATCATACCCAGGTACAAATGGTATTCGCCTTGGTTCGAGTAGGGGTTATCTTTGCGGTAGTCGTTTACGAAATCACGGACCTGTTCTACTGGGTGCTGCTGAGAGGGTAGTACGTAGTCGGCTAGTCTGGCACCATAGGTAGTCGCCTCTTTGGTTACGTCACTGCGCGAGTTACTAAGGGAGCTCTTAATCGCACCACCGAACTTCATTTGAACGAACATAACCGGCAGTAGCATCACAAAGGCAACGATAGCGGAGATTATCAGGTAGCGTAGTCGTTTGATTGCAAACTGTCGACCAAGGGTGTCGAGGTTACGCAAAGTGTATCCAGCAGAATAAAGGACTAGGCTAGAGACTAGGGCGCCCCCGATGAGGGGGAAATAGCCATCGCTGTAAAACAAAAGCCCTCCCAAAAATCCAAGCAAGATAGACTTTTTGAGATCGGGGTTTTTCCAGAAAGCAAGATAACACCAGAGTATGAGTATGAATATCTCGGAGTGAATATATGACAAATGGCCCCAGCTTTTAAAATAATGGTAGGGCGTGAAGGTAATGGCTAAAGCGGCAAAAGTGGCGACACCCCGACTGCGGAGGAGCCAGTATATAAAACCGTACATGCTTAAAGCCGTTAGCATATAGCCGGCCAAAACCATCAAATTCCAGCCACAGACCGGGCCAACTACTTGAGCCGCCAGCCAGGTCGGCACCATATGAACGGCTGTAGTAATAAGTTCTGGTTGAGCCAGTTGTTCGCCAAAAGGGAAGTTACTGACCTGGCTTATGCCTCCGTAGGGGAGAGGGGTGTACTTTAAGAGCCAGATAATACCACCAACGTGATCACCACCCGGTATGCCAGATATTATTGTGGTCTGGCAGCTAGTCAACGATTTACCCATGAAGAGCCAGCTCATAAATAAGAACAGAATGACGGGAATGATATGACGTTTTATAATCCGCTTTAAGTCCGGCTTAACATGTTTTGGAGATTTTTTTACGGTCATGTTTGTTCTATTCTAGCAGACGGTTCCGTATGCACAGAAAAACAGATATGGTACAGTCATTGTAAACGTGGGCAATAACAAGAGATTTATTCTATACTACATACAAGATGTCACAACCCAAACCAATCAAAAAATTAAGTATCATTGTCCCTGTCTACAACGAAGCCGAGGGGGTGCGGCAATTCCATAAGATGTTGGTAGCGGAAGTTGCTAAGCTTCAGCTCCAAAGCCATGAAATAATTTTTGTTAATGACGGCAGTTCTGATAATTCAGCGGCTGTTCTAGATAAGCTTGCTCAGCAAGGTGCGCCTGAAACCAGGGCTATTCATCTAACGCGTAATTTTGGTAAAGAAGCCGCTTTGAGCGCCGGGTTACATAACGCCAGCGGAGACGCGGCAATTATGCTTGACTCCGATGGTCAACATCCGCCGAGTATGATGGGCGAATTTATGGCTGCCTATAAAGAAGGTTACGATATGGTGGTGGGGGTTAGAACCGATAATTTAGACGAGAAAAAGGTCAAAAAACTCGGCAATAAACTGTACTATCGTCTTCTAAAAATGGTTGGCGTCTCACACTTACAGCCGCGTGTAACCGATTTTCGTTTGCTTAGCCGAGAAGTCATGGACGAATTTAGTCGATTCTCAGAAAGACGCCGCATCACTCGCGGCTTACTTGATTGGATGGGTTTTAATGTTACCTACATTGAGTTTAAGTCACCCAGTCGCTTAGCCGGGACAGCAACATATGACACCAAAAAACTCATGTACTTGGCGGTTGATAGTATCTTGTCTAACAGTCGCAAGCCACTGGCTATTTCTTTGGCGCTAGGCAGTTTAATATCGTTGTTATCTACAGTCGGTTTCGTATTTATTGCTACAGAGGTTTATCTACTGGACGACCCACTTGGCTTGAAACTTACCGGAAGCGCGCTTTTATTTATGGTAACCTTGTTTATGATTGGTATTATTTTGGTGGCACAAGGCATAGCTTCGCTTTACCTGGCTCGCATATACGAAGAAACACAGAAAAGACCACTCTATATTATTGACCGCGTAAGATCCACGAAACTGTAAGAAAATGATTGCCGCATTAACCAGACTACTCGTTAACTCACCTCTCTACCCGCACTGGCTGGAACATCGCAAGATGCGCCAAGGCAATGACCTTATTCTTAAGGGGATAAAGGGGCAGGTGATAGAAGTTGGCGCTGGCGATGGCACCCGGAAACAAGAAATCATGAATGCCCACCCCAAAATTAAGAAGTACTTAGCGACTGATTTTTCTAGCTGGGACGAAGAATTTGACAGAATCGGCACTCAGGCCAGCCGGTTTGGAAGAGTTGGTGAAGTATTCATGGGGCGCCAGACAAGGCTTTCGCTTGACGACGTTTGCAGCGCCACTAAGCTTCCCTATAAGCCGTCTCGTTTTGATGCCCACCTAAGCTTTGAAGTATTAGAGCATATCGACAAGCCACTTGAGTATTTTGCCGAAGCTCGCAAGGTTGTCAAAAAGGGTGGCCAGATCATATTTTCGGTTCCTTTTTTGTATCGCGAACACAAGATGGATTATTATCGTTACACCGGTGATTTTTTTGACTTTATTGCTAAAGAAAACAATCTTAAATTAACTAAGCTTTATAGCAACACTGGCTTTGGTACGACCTGTGCGGTCATGGCTAATCAATGGTTAGTAAGGCGTATTATGGAGGGCCCACTTGTGCTCCGACCATTCTTGCTACTCATAGCCCCAATTTACTTCTGCTTCTACAACCTGGTAGGTTTATTAATTGACGTACGACCTGACACCCGCTTTGCTACTAGATATCACGTTGTGTTCAAGAAGCTTTAGAAAATAGCTGGCGATAGACGAAGACTAACAACCAGTACAAGGCGAAGCTGGCGACAACTGACAACCAAAGCAGTCGTATCATGTCGATTGGACTTTGTGCGAATAAGGCCGGAATAAGTGCGGTTGTGCCAAAAACAAGTAGACCTAATATGGCGCTTCTCTTCTTGCGGTTTATAAGTAAGAAGTATGCGTAGAGGGTGACTGCTACCAAAGACAGCTGATAAAGCGAGGCGAAGACTAGCAGATTACCCTGGTTGGCAAACTCCTGGCCCAGTAAAAGCTGGGTAAGATGATCACGAAATATTAATTCAAATGTAATGGCTGCAAGGGTCAAAGCGGCCAGCAATCTATAGGCGGTGGTTAGAATTCGCCGGTTAATTTTTTTGTCGCCAATTTTTATCTCGGGCAGTATAATCCAGACAATCAAGAAAGACAGGTAGTACAAGGCGTTACTAAGGATGCTGACACCGCTGTAGACACCGGCCTCAGCCGGCCCAAACAAGGCTTTGGCAAGAGTTATGTCGTAGTTCTGTAAAAAGCTCAAAGCTCCCACCACAAACAAACATTCCAAAAAATAACCGCGTAAACCAGCAACAAACTGGCGGTCTTGGGGCTTACTTTTCTGAACCAAAGACTTTAATTGCGGTAGCCTAACCCCAGGATAGACTTTTAAGATCACTAGTCCAATTATTGCGCCACCAAGTATACCTAGTATCCCGCCGTTCAT
Source organism: Patescibacteria group bacterium (assembly GCA_030916945.1). GTDB lineage: Bacteria > Patescibacteriota > Saccharimonadia > Saccharimonadales > JAUPVS01 > JAUPVS01. The sequence continues at coordinate 45,412 of JAUPVS010000004.1, read as the reverse complement.
ACCGAGTACCATGGCAAGAGCTACTGCCAGCCCAAATTTAGAAGCTGACGATGCGATATTGTACACCCCAATTCTTACCATTTCCTTGTGGCCTTGCAGATAGCCGGTCCAGACAACTGCCGGAACGGCTGTTATTAAGATGATCGACAACACCAGGAAGGAGCCGGCTTGATCGATCTTAAGCAAGTCACTAAGCAACGGAGATAGAAGTAATAATATAAGTATGGCGGCCACAAAAAACCAGATAAGCATTTTTTGAATAACTTGGGCATAGGCCCGGGCGCGTTCTTCTTTTTGCGACTTTACTAAATAGATTGATATCACATTGAATGCGATCAGTATCCCCATAACCTGATTAGATAAGGCGACTAGAGCCGCAAAGTCACCGAAGTCACTGGTATTGAGAACCCGAACCAGAACTGGGTAGAGGGCGTAGTTTATAACTGCTCCCGCCAGGGACAGAATGCCGAAGATGCCGGACCGAATGTAAAAATTTGAAAACTTTGATTGGATCACTGTCTACTAATGATAGTATATTAGCGAGTACAAGACACCATGAAAATTAATCAATCAACTTTTACGATTGTGGCTAATGGTTTTGCCGATGGCCCGGCTCAAGCGCTTCGCGACTACCTTATTAAGCACGATGCGAAACGTGTTATTACGATTGCTCATCCCTTGGTACCCGAGGGTGACAATTCTCATATAAAGACCGTTTATAGCGGTGGCCGGACATCCACGCAGACAATACGAATGCCCCACAAACCCCCTTATACATACCTCTTCGACCCTTTCATACCAGCCCGATTACCCAAATCAACGGCCTGGTTTGGTTTTAATAATCTTGCTTGTCTGCGGGGCTTAGCGCAACGAAAAGTTGGACGAACCGAAAAAGTGTTTTATTGGGCGGTAGATTTCGTTGTAGACCGATTCGGCGAAGAATCACCCAGTACCAAGGCCTATAATAAAGTCGATAGATTGGTCGCCAAAAAGGCGGACGGCCGAGTTGAACTTTCTTCTGTCGGAGTAAAAGGCCGGAACAAATATCTCGGCATTGCTGACCAAAAACACGCCCCCACCCACGTTGTGCCGATGGGGGCCTGGCTTGATCGAACCCCAAAAGTAGGTAGTAAGGCCTGGTCCAAACACAAAATCGTTTATTTGGGCCACCTAGTTGAGAGGCAGGGTGTGGCGATGCTGATTGATGCCGCCAAAGAATTGGCCCGCCAAGATGTTAAATTCTCGATTGAAATTATCGGCAGTGGGCCACTCGAAAAACAGCTGCGCAAAAAGGCCAAAGATTTAGGCTTGGCAAAACAGATCAAATTCCACGGCTTCGTTAAGAGCCATAAAGAAGTTGAGAAGATCCTGGCCTCAGCCACAATTGCCGCCGCCCCGTATGTCAAGGATGATGTCAACTTTGTTCAGTTCACCGATGCTGGTAAGTTGAAAGCCTACCTTGGAGCCTACCTGCCAATTGTTTTGACTGATGTGCCTAATAACACAAAGGAGCTGCGTGATGCCGGTGCGGCGCTGATCGCCAGAGATAATCCCAAAGACTTTGCTACTCAGCTCCAAAAATGGCTAACCAACGAAGCGCAGTGGAAGTCGGCTCACCAAGCTGCCAAGAAAAAGGCCCAAGAGTTCGACTGGAATAACCTGCTCAAAAAGGCTCTTGGTGAAATGGGCTTCGAATAGCGCTTAATTCTTTACAGACGGTTGTTCGATAAACCAGGCATACATTTTGGTTAAGCCGGTTTCAAATGGGATAGAAGCTTTCCAGCCAAGTTTGTTTAGACGAGTAACATCTAGCAGCTTTTTGGGCATTCCGTCTGGTTTGCTGGTGTCGAAGACCAGCTTGCCCTGGTAACCGACAACTTTTTGCATCAGTTCAGCGAGCTCTTTAATTGAAATGTCTTCACCACAGCCAACATTAACGAATTGCTTGTCATTGTAAGTTTCTAGCAGCATAACAACCGCGTCGGCAAGATCATCGCAGTGTAGAAATTCTCGTCGACTTACGCCGGATCCCCAAATTACCACCTCGGGGGTATTATTGACCTTTGCTTCATGCATTCTTCGCATCAGTGCCGGGATAACGTGAGATGATTCGGGATCGAGGTTATCGCCCTCACCGTAAATATTGGTGGGCATACAAGAAATAAAGTTCTTGTTGTGCTCTTCATGGATGTATTCACAAAGCTTCATGCCAGCAATCTTGGCGATGGCGTAAGCTTCGTTAGTCGGTTCGGGTGGGCCTTTCATGAACGAGTCTTCATTCATTGGTTGCGGACAGTCGCGTGGGTATATGCAAGAACTGCCAAGAAAAAGTAGTTTGCTGGTACTATGCTGGTGGGCGGCCCACATAACATTATTCTGAATCTGAAGATTTTGGTATAGGAACTCGGTTGGGTAGGTCATATTGGCTTTAATGCCACCTACGCGAGCCGCTGCCAGAACAACATACTCGGGGGTTTCTTTAGCAAAAAATTCTTCTACTGCTTCCCGATCTAATAGATCTAATTCGGCGTGAGTTCGGACAACAACGTTTTTAAAACCGTCAGTTTTCAGTTTTCGGCAGATGGCACTACCAACTAGACCACGGTGTCCAGCAATGTATATCTTGGCGTCCTTATTCATTATTTCTCCAGTAGTTTACATAGTAAATCAATCTCAACCGGACTCATTTCGGCATTATTGCCAAAGTAAAAACCATTTAAGTGGGCGGCATCTGAATTAGGGTAGGCTGCCACTTTTTTGCTGTATTTCTGGTAGAAAGGTTGACGAGTCACATTGCCAGCAATAATTGGGCGAATTTCAACTTTGGCATCAAGGAAGCGCTTCTTATAATGCTGGCTGGTCTTTGGGTCATAAAAAGTTACCGGCATAGCAAAGTTGGACACTCGACTCATGTGCGATAGATCAAAGGCTACAAAGTCATCGTTCTTCTTAATTGCGGCCAAGAATGTTTTAAAGTTAGCTTCACGTTTTTTAACAATTTCATCCAGATACTTAATTTGAACATTACCAAGGAAGCCATTAATTTCGGTTGGCCGGGCATTGTAGGCTAGATCGTAAAAAGTATAACGAGCGTAGAAGTCATCAATATCGTGCTTGTCACGAAGCTTAGCTTGCTCTTTGGGTGAAAGATTGCGATCCCAGCCGTGCGCTCGAGCCATGACTAAAGCCCTGTTTAGCTCTTCGTCATCGGTACATATCATCCCGCCTTCGATAGTAGACATATGGTGTCCGACGAAGAATGAAAAGGTAGAGGCTAATCCAAAGTTGCCTAGTAGCGTCTCGCCAACCTTGGAGCCCAATGATTCGCAGTTATCCTCGATAAAGAGGATACCCTTACTTTTACAAATTTTGGCAATTTTCTTAATGTCGTCACTGAACCCAAGGACATTTGTTAGAAATAAACAGGCAATATCATCGGCAACTTCTTGCAGGTGATCGGGGGTGACGTTTAACGTTTTGGGGGAGCAATCTAGCGGGACAGGTACCAGGCCCAACTGGATTATCGGCATAACGTTGGTTGGCCAGGTAAGGGCAGAAAAGCCAACCTTGTCGCCAAGCTTAAGTCGACCGAGGTTCATGAGGGCTTGCAACAACAGGAGATTAGCCATGCTGCCACTACTCACAAAAACCGAGAAGTCCCGCTTCTGGCTTTTAGAAAAAGCCGTTTCGAATTTTAGACATTCTTCGCCCATACTGAGTCTGTCGGTGTTCATGATGAAATCGACAAGAGCTAGCTTGGTTTCTTTTTCGTTATAAAAACTAGACTTAATTAGCTTAACGATGTGTTGACTCGAAGCGAAGTCCTCCACCTTACCCAGCCAGTAATTCTCTTTCATGCTAGTTTGCCCACGTCCGTGTATTCAAAGGGGTTGCCTTCATTGTGTTACCTCATTAGTTCAGACTCTTATTATACTTGAATACTACATTGCCGTCCGCAGAAAATGAAGTAGAAGTTACTACCCGATGTATAATCAATCAGTGATGTCCAAAACCAGCCCTCATAAACAACCCCAAGATGCGACCCTTAGCGTGATTATACCCGTCTACAATGCCGAGCAGTGGATGCCCGATACATTGGATAGGCTATGGAAATCACTATCTAAATCAAATTGGCGGCGAATTGAAATAATTGTTGTCGATGACGGCTCGACCGATAATACCGCCAAAGTTGTTAGGGGAATCAAGCTTGACCAAAAAATAAAGTTGGTTGTACAAAAGAATGCTGGACGATTCATGGCTCGTAAAAAGGGCTTAGCGGTTGCAAAGGGTGATTACGTTTTCTTTATTGATAGTCGTGTGTTTGCTGGCCCAGGATCGTTTAAGTATCTGGCTACGCAGATGCAGAAAAACCCCGAAGCAGTAATTTGGAATGGTCACGTAGAAGTAGACAGGCAGGGTAATTGGTATGCTCGTTTTTGGCATACAGTCACCTTTATAGCTTGGCGGCGCTATTTTAAGAACCCAAAACTTACTCACTACGGCTTAGCGGACTATGATTATTACCCAAAGGGCACGACCTGTTTCCTGGCGCCACGTCAGGTTTTTCTGGACGCCTATGCGCAGTTCAAAACTGGCTATCAGGATCTTGGTAATGCCAACGACGACTCGGCTTTAATTCGGTACATGGTCAAACAACACGACATATATATAGCACCTCAGTTTAGCTTCACGTACCATTCACGCAGTACGTTAAAAGCTTTCATGAAACATACTACGCACCGAGGTGTTGTGTTTATTGATGGGTTCCTAAAGCCCGGGACGCGTTATTTCGTACCGCTAATCATTGTTTTATCTGTGCTGCCTTTGGCGTTGCCGATTTTAATACTATTCCCATGGCTAATTTTTGTTGGATTGATTATGTATTTATCTGGATTGTTGGTTGTGTTGTTGCTAGGGGTGAAATTAGCCGACGCTATTGCTTTCATTGCTGTATTGCCAATTTTTGCAGTTTTCTACGCAGTCGGTTTGTACAAGGGTTTGTATCTGAAATTCCGTAATCGAAACGCCGTAGCTAGTTCATAAATGGCTACGAGTTTGCTACTATAGGCGAATGATTACTGTAATTATCGCGGGGGGTTCGGGGTCCCGTTTGTGGCCACTCTCCACGCCTGATTACCCAAAACATCTTTTGGCTTTAAATGGGTCGGGTTCCTTGCTACAAAATACCTACGCTCGTGCCAAACGCCTGAGTAGCAAAATATATGTCATCCCAGAAGTAAGCCACGCTCACCATGTAAAAGAGCAGTTACCGGATCTGCCAGACTCTCATTTTATTGTTGAGCCGGCGCGTCGGGGAACGGCCAGCTGTATTGTGGCTGGGCTTGAAAGAATCGCACGCGATAACGACAGTGATGAGCCGATTGCCTTTATGGCGGCAGACCATTACATAAGAGACGTTGATGGCTTTGCCCACTCCTTTAAAGTTGCCGCTCGGGTGTCTAAAAGAGAAGGTCGCATTGTCCAGGTTGGGGCCGAACCCGACTATCCTGCCACTGGTTTTGGCTATATCGAGAAGGGTGATTTATTTGACGAAGATGCCTTTATTTTTGATGTTAAGCAATTCAAAGAAAAGCCTACGTACGAAGTCGCCCGTGGTTTCTTGAAAAGCGGTAAGTACTTATGGAACTGTGGCTATTTTGTTGGTTCGGTCGACACCTTTTTGAAGGCCATGAAGCAATATGCCCCTAAGCTTCATCAAGAGTACGAAGCCTTAAAGAGCTGTAAGACGGCCGCCGATTACGAAAAGACCTACCTAGGTTTCGAAAACATTGCTATCGACTATGCGCTAATCGAAAAGGTTGAGGATCTATTGGTGGCGCCGGCGGCCTTTGACTGGATGGATCTGGGTTCATTTGGCGATCTTCATAAAGCTGTCGAAAGCGATCAAAACGGTAATCACACAACCGGTGGCAATGTTGAGCTAGAGGATGTCGAGAACTCCTACGTGCGAAATGACGAAGGTCGACCGGTAGCGGTCATCGGCCTGGACAACGTAGCCGTTATTAATACGGCAAATGGCATACTGGTAACCCGCAAAGACTTAGCCCAGAAAGTCGGTGACATTAGTAAGCGGTTTAAAAAATAAGGAGCTGAACTTGAAGAAGTTAATTGCTTTTGATCTTGACGACACTCTAGCGATTAGTAAGTCGCTAATCAGTGATCGTATGGCTAACCTACTCGGTCAGCTGGTTGATAAATACGAGATTTGTATTATTTCTGGCGGCAAGTTCGAACAGTTTAAGATTCAGGTAACCGAGCGGCTTGAAGTTTCGGCTGAGCAACTACGCAAATTTCACCTTATGCCTACTTGCGGCACACGATATTACCGCTACGATGAGGTTAAGAATGAGTGGGTATTGCTGTACGCCGAGGACTTAACCGACGGGCAGAAAAAAGAAATCATTACGGTTCTTGAAGAAGAAGCCGCCAAGACGGATCTTAAGAATCCTAAAACCTGGGGAGCGATTTTAGAGGATCGTCAAAGCCAGATTGCTTACTCGATTCTTGGGCAGAAAGCTCCACCAGAAGAGAAGTACAAATGGGCTGAACAGTATGGTGATGTCAAGAAAGAATTCCATGCTCGAGTTTCGTCTCGGCTGCCGAATCTAGAGGTTAGACTTGGTGGTTCGACCACTATCGATATAACCCGACTGGGCATCGACAAGGCTTACGGCATGGAGAAGTTGATCGAGGCTCTTAAGATAAGTAAAGACGAGATCCTGTTTATTGGCGACAAACTACAAGAGGGCGGCAATGACTACCCGGTAAAAGCCATGGGTATTGATACTATCGCCGTAGAGCGTTGGGAAGACACTGCCTTTGTAATTGAGGGTATCTTAGGGGCTACTGCTTAGTAAACGGGCTTTATACATGGCCCAAGCTGATAACAACGAATAGTTAACAATATCACCAGCGGCAATCATGGTGTCGATTTCATGCGGCGTGAACCAATAATCTACGAACTCTTCTTCTGGGTCGTTTTTAGTTTTTTTGGGTTGCAAGTTTGTTGCCAAGAATACGTAAAACTTTGATGGCCGACGCCGATTATCAAGATAGAACCAGCCCAACGAGGTGAACTCTCCTGTCAGCTGGGCCTCTTCGGCAAACTCGCGGGCCGCCCCTGTCTCCGGTGTCTCATTGGTTTCTAGGGCACCACCAGGTAATTGGTAGAGCCACTCATTTGGCGGGTAGCTGTATTCTTTTTGAATCAGAATTTTCCCGACGTCATTTATAGCAATGATGCAGGCCGCGTCAGGTGCTTTGCCAAAATGAACGTAGCTAGTCTTGTGTCCTGATGGTAGTTCGACTTGATCCTCATAAACCTGAATACGGCTATGATTAAAGAGCTGTTTGCTCGAAAGCTTCTTCCACTTTTTCATTATCTAAATGCCTTTTGTGTGAGTGGAAATATAGTCCGAAAAGCGTGTTTTAAAAGAGGCAGCCGAGAATTTACCGGCCTGTTTGGTAACTGTTTGTGGCGTAAAAGTTATGTCTGTAAATTTCAGGAGAGCGGCCTTTAGGGACGCAACCGTTGGTTTATCAAAAAACTCACCGGTCTTGCCAGGCACCACGTAATCGAGGGCGCCACCGTCTTTGTAGGCGAGCACTGGTGTGCCGGCGGCTAGAGCCTCGACAGCGACAATGCCAAAGTCGTCCAGGCCTGGGAAAATGAAGCCTTCGGCGTGTTGAAAATGGGCGACAATGTCTTGGTCGTTGGCGTCAGTAATGAACTGGATAGAAGGTCCGGCCATGGCCACCAAGCGTTTATGGTCAGGCCCGCGGCCAATGACGAGTAATGGTAGCTCTAATTCGGTGCAGGCGGCGACAGCTAGGTCAAAGCGCTTGTAAGGCGTTTGCCGGCCGGCTACCACAAAGCCGGCTCGGGCATGGTCTGGCCCGGCAAAACGCTCCACATCAACTGGTGGATGGATGACGGTGGCATCGCGGTTGTAGTACTGCTTGATCTGATCTTTAATGTAGCCCGAGTTAGCGATTATGTGTGTAGGACGCTGAGCTGCCTTGTAGTCCCAGCGGCGCATTGGCCCAAGCAGCAGTTTTAGCCCAATTCGGGCCAACCAGTTAAAGATTCCAAACCCCGGGTTACTAATATACTCGTCGTAGCGGCTCCAGTAATAGTGGGTGGGGGCATGACAATAATTAATGTGAACTGTCCCGGCCGGCACTTTAATTCCCTTGGCTTCGGCGCCGGAGCTCGAAATCACTAAATCATAATTGCTAAAATCTAAATGGGAAAACCAGTGTTGACGAAGTGGTGGCAAGAATTTTCGTAAACGCGGGAAGTGCTGCAAGTAGCCGGTAACAACTTTGGCGGGCGCTAGTTTTTGGCGCCACTCTGGCGAGCAATACGATGTATAGATGGGCGCGTCTGGGTACAACCGGCTGATTTCTAAAACCACCTTTTCGGCACCACCACCAACAAACCAGTCGTGGACAATTGCCACTCGGGGCTGCTTAGTTGCCACCCAAAATTACCCGTACAGTTTTAAGTAGAATGACAATGTCCATCCAAAAGGTCCAGTTTTGAACGTAGTAGATGTCGAGCTTACGGCGTTCGTCAAAGCTAATACTTTTGCGTCCGGAGACTTGGGCCAGGCCAGTCAGCCCAGACTTTACGCTCAAAATAGCGTGCCGTTTTTCGTAGACATTTAGCTCTTGTGGGATTAAAGCGCGCGGGCCAACTAGGCTGATGTCACCTTTCAAAATATTGAACAGTTGCGGTAGTTCATCCAAGCTGGTGCGTCGCAAGAATCGCCCAAGCGGTGTTATGCGCGGGTCCTTGGGCAAAAAGTCGCCATTGGCGCGGTACTTCTTGGCAAGCTCTGGCTTACCCATCTTGGCGAAAGCTTCTTCGGGCGTCATACCGGTGCTGTATTGACTGAGCATCGATCGGAACTTGTAGGCCTTGAACTCACGGTTATACCGGGTTAGTCGGGTCTGCTTATACAGAACCTTGCCCTTACCACCAAATAGTTTTATGCAAACAGCAATAACTAACATTAACGGGCTGAGTAAAATGATCGCAGGCAAAGTAACAGCCAGGTCAAAGAGTCTTTTTACAATCCGTCCCCAACCAATTAATGGAGTTTGATGAACTGTTATAACTGGCACCGACGATCGGAACAGGTCGACCTCGATGTTACCAACGAACAGCTCCGTATTACCGGGTATGAAGCGGTAAGAAATATGATGTTCCTGAGCGAAGTTTAAAATCTCGTTGTTGCGGTCGGTATCGGAATATAGCTGAGTTTGAACAATGCCATGAATTTTTTCGGTAGATAGGGCTCGAAAGGCCTGTTGAGCGTCTTTGAAAACGGTAATATCGTTAAAGTGTTCTTGAGCGAAACGACCACCACTTATAATGCCGATTACTCGGTAACCAGAAGTTTTACTATTACGTAGTGAATCGACTAGCTCCTCGCTTATTTCAGTGTCGCCAATGATAAGAACGTTGCTAATTCCAATGTTGTAACTAAACAGTAAGGTGCGGATGTAACGGGCCAGGTTGCGGATGATGACTAAGAAAACGAAGGCTAATAGGAACCCGTAGATAGGCACCAGCTTAGCCGGGAAAATCGGTTTTACAGAAACAAAATCAACCGCGATAACGAACAGTAGTCCCACAAAAGAACCGATGAACAGGCGACCAAGTTCGCTAAAGCGCTTTTCGTAGATGTTACGGGTATATAAGCCAAGCAACCCAAAGATTAGAATCCAAAAAGGTGTAAGTAGTAAGAATAGTTCAAGATAGGTAAGAGCCGATACTGGTTGGCTAATGGCCTTGTCGCTAAACGTGACACGTAATAGGTAGGCACCGATAAAAGCTGCCACCAAGGCGAGAAAATCACCGATGACTAGGCAAAAACTATAGACGAAAGAGGCATTATTCTTCATACGCTATATACTAGATTGTAACACCTATGAAGCAATCTGTAGCCCCCTCAAGAACAACCACCGTGGCGACCTACGCGATTGTAGCCATATTAACCCTAGTACCGTTTAATACCCTGCTTACCACCTGGGCGGGTAGTAACTTTGGCCACCTAGACCTTTTTAGGGTTATTAAAGAGCTTATTATGTTGCCGCTGGGTGTTTATGGGGCTATCTTGGTTTATCAAAGCAAACCGCTTTTACGCCGTTGGCAGCAGAGCTGGTTGGTGCGTTGTGTAGTGTTATATGGCGTGTTTTTTGCGGCCTACGCCGGGCTTGAACTTATTCAGGGAACAACCACCCCTAGTGCCGTCTGGTTTAGTCTGGTGACTAATATTCGTTTTCTGTGGTTCTTTTTAACGGTCTGGGCAATCTGTTCGTTTGATCCCCGGGTGCGCCTGTGGTGGCCCAAAATTGTCCTGGTACCGGCTAGTCTAGTGGTGGTTTTTGGTATCGCTCAAAGGTTGCTTTTGCCGAGCGATTTTTTGCGTCACTTTGGCTACGGCCCCGACACAATTAGCCCGGTTGCTACCGTTGACCAGAAGTTGGCCTATCAACGTGTGCAGAGTACCTTGCGTGGTGCCAACCCGTTGGGGGCCTACTTGATTGTTCCGATTCTAACGGCTCTGGCATTTGTGCGGCGACACCTGGCACTGGTTGGCTTCATCGGTTTGGCATTTTTGACCTTGTTCTTTACCTATTCGCGGAGTGCTTGGATTGGCTTGACTGTAGCCGTGATGGTCTTTTTATGGCGCCAGGCTAATAACGAGCAACGTCGTGGTCTCGTTGTGGCGGTCGGGGTTGGCCTTGTTCTAGCGTTTTCTGGTATTTGGCTACTGCGCGACAATAACTTTGTTCAAAACACGGTCTTTCATTCCGACGAAACTTCGCAATCTGCGGTTAGCAGTAACGAACAACGTTTATCGTCGCTAAAGGCCGCCAGCCGCGAGATTATCCAGCAGTCCTTTGGGGCTGGTCCGGGTACAGCCGGTCCCGCCTCTTTTCGTAATAATCAACCGGCCCGAATTGCCGAAAACTATTATCTGCAAATCGGCCAAGAGGTTGGCTTAATTGGGCTAGGCTTGTTTGTAGCCATTACCATACTGGTTGGCCGTCAGCTACTGCGTTCCAAAGCGCTACTGGCCCAGGTATTGTTCGCTAGCCTGGTGGGGATTACGGTGATAAACCTTATTTCGCACGCCTGGACCGACGATGCTTTGAGTATTATTTGGTGGGGGTTGGCTGGTGCGGCCATGACGCTACCTGATATACTGAATCGTAAGCGCAATAAAGCCAACTGATATGACAAACACCCCAAAACTAAAAAAGAAACAACGACTCGAATTGGTTCGGATTGCCGAATATCTGGTTAGCGGTGGTGCCTACTTTTGGAGCGCCTATATTCTGATCGTATTTCTGACACCAGTTATAGGTCTTTGGTGGGCTAACTTAATTGGTAATGGGGTAGGGGTAACGCTGAACTTTATTCTGGAGCGCTATTGGGTCTTTACAAGCTCCAAGAGTCGCAACCTAACCTATGTGACTGGCAAATATGTTATCTACACGGCGGCTAACTTCTTGCTGAGTTATGTGATTTTGCGCAGTTTACAAGAAGTCGGTATCGTCGTCGCCATTGGCCAGTTCATCTCGGCCGGTTTCTTTACGGTTTGGAACTACTTCTGGTATCGCAACTGGGTGTTTAAGGGTAAACCCAACGAGCGTCGGGTTCGACATCATGCCTGAAACTACTCGTCCCACCAAAAAACAGAAAGAACTACTATCCTTTATCGAGGCTTTCATTGCCGAACATGGCTACAGCCCAAGTTACCGCGAGATCATGACCAGCCTGGACTATACTTCGGTGGCGACGGTGGCTCTGCATGTTAATAGCCTGATAAAACGTGGTCACCTACAGAAACGCGACAACGAAGCCCGCTCGCTAGAAGTCGTGCAGACGCCAAAGACCACCAGCGTGGCTTCAAATCAGATTAAGCCTGGTGAAGAGAAGTGGCTGGTCGAAAAGGTTGACTACTACTTTGCCCAGGCCGAACAGAACAGTCGCCTTAAGCCTATCGAAATTGACCAACTATATGTGTTGGTTGGTTCGCTCAAGGTCCTTGGTTTAGAAGGCGCCGCCCAAAGCTTTGTACCCCGTTTAACTTTGCTTAAAAAACGCTATACTAAGTAGCAATGACAATCCTGCAAGCTATCATACTTGGACTGATCCAAGGTTTTACCGAGTTCGTACCAGTTTCGAGCTCTGGCCACTTGGTTCTGGCGCATCACTTTTTTGGTGTAACCCAGACTGGTTTGAGCTTTGATGTTGCTCTGCATGTAGGCACGCTGATGGCCTTGTTGCTCTATTTCAACAAAGAACTGGTAATCATTGCTAAGAGTTTATTTGTAAAAACGCCTCAGACCCGACTGGCCTGGCTGCTCGTGGTGGCGACCATACCGGCCGTAATTGTTGGTGTATTGCTGGAGAGTTCGGCCGAGTCGGCCTTTCGCTCGCCCAAGTTAGTGGCAATAAATCTGGCCTTAGTAGCGCTGTTGATGCTTTGGGCCGAGCAGTATTACCATTCGCGCGTCAAAAAGCCCACCAAACTAGACAAGGTGACGCGCAAACAGGCCATTATCATGGGTATCAGCCAGGCCGCTGCCATCGTGCCCGGGGTATCACGTTCTGGTAGCACCATCACCGCCGGACTATTTACAGGTATGGACCGGGTGGCGGCCACCAGGTTCTCGTTCTTGCTCGGTATTCCCATCACAGCCGGCGCGATTCTAAAAGTCTTTACCGACAGTGCTGCCTTACAGCAGTTAAGTGATGATAAGTCGGTGTTTGTGGCTGGTATTTTAGCGGCCTTTTTGAGCGGCTTATTTGCTATCAGGTTTATGCTACGTTATCTGGCTGGCCACAGTCTATCGGTGTTTGCTTATTACCGACTCGGGCTGAGCGTAGTCGTCTTATTGGCACTGGCCTTTGGTGCCTAAAGGGCTGTCTATTCTACTACATGTAGCGTAAGCTCAACGTGATAAAATTAAGACATTCACAAGCAACATACCGGAATTGGGTGCGAATCCCAGGCTGTGCCGCAACTGTAAGCAGATAATATCTGTAAGCCAGACACGGTAGTAAAATCTCCCGAGCAGGAGTCGCAGGCTTTTTAGCCACCCCCTCGCTCGGCAGAACGAGGGTTTTTAATGGGTGAGACAGGGGTAATAGAAGAAGTTAGGGCGGTCGAAGCAGTCGCTGGCGGCGATTTTTTGCTTGACCAAGCCGCTATCGAAGCTCGTGCCCAGGAATTGATCGATTCGCGTAACGAACAACCCGAAGTTCCGGTATACAGAGCAGAGTATCGCGATAATGCCCGTACTGCCCTAATGGAGGCAATGACGTTGTCGGGCCATCTTTCGGTGGTCGAAATTACAGGCAGCTTAGATGAGATTAATCAGCAGGTTATGAGTCGTTTACTCAATGGCTGGAATGATAATTTGCCGGAGCACGAAAAGAAGCGTCGTTTTGCCGAAATCTGTGAAGAGCTAGTTGTCCAAGAAACGCACCAAGCAATAGTGTGCGGTATTTTGCCGGCTGACACCGAAGTGGCGGTTGTGTCGGATATCCCGGTAGTCGTTATGAAAGGCATTGGCTATCGATATAGCAATGGCAAAGGCATGGCTCGCTCGACTGGCTTACGCTTTAACGCCGACGGTTCCTTGACTAGGGTTATTGAACAGGTCAGCCGGAGCAATAGTGGCCCAGATACCACATTGCGCTTTTTGGAAGACAAGGAAATCCCATATGATCAGCGCGAAGCCCCAGATGTGGCTGCCCTTAAAGCGCCCTTCTTGCACACCCGGCGTGACTTTATTGATGGCGTGGTTAGTATTCAGAGAACTCTAGATAAGTATGCCGGCGTCAACGTGTTGTACGGTGACCTGCCGGAAGCTAGTAAGCGTCATGTTGGCTACGACCAGCTCCGTCAAGAATCGGCCCGTCGTGAAAAGGATATCGAGTGTTACATTGATGGCTTAGCCGATTTAGAAGAACAGCTAAAGAGTAAAGTATATTCTGGCGAACTCTCGGCGGCTGAATCATCGGCCATATTTGAAGGCGAAATTGAACGCATCCTCGATGCCGTCTGTTTGCTTCACCCCGAGTACACCGAAGCTACCTATGGCAAGGCGGCGGTTGCGGTGTTTAACGAGGCCGCCCTCATGGTGCAGCGGGGTGATCATGTTCAAGCCGCCCATTACCTAGAAGCCCATAGCTTTATGAAGCAGACGATTGTATTTTGCGGCATGGAGATTGCTATTAAGGATGCCAAAGAACTTGGTCTGAAAGTCAATGAACTAGGCGAGTTGCTCGAAAAGGGCGAAGCCGACATTAAGTGGAAGAAGGGCATTTGCCGAGTCGAGGCTTGTCCTACCCGACCCGGTAAAACCGAAGTCGGACCTTGCAGTGTCTGCAAGCAGTGCCAGGCTGCGTTTGACCACGGTGATGATCCCACCAAGGTATCATTGATAGAAATGATGCTGAAGGTTCGCGATACGGAATCTAGCGATAAAGACAAAGAAGATAGTACAATAAAGGCAGCGTAAGCATAAGTATGAAAAAAATTGGGATCTACTCTGGCGTTTTTGACCCTGTCCACCACGGGCATATCTCTTTTGCTAAAAAAGCCAAACATGATCACGGCCTTGATAAGGTCTACTTTTTAGTAGAACCGCAACCGCGCCGCAAAACCAAACACCTTGATATCAGACACCGACTCAACATGATGTGGCTGGCCTTGCGCGAACACCAGGATCTAGAATTATTGGAACTTGACCATCAGACATTCTCGGTCGCCGAAACTCTGCCTTGGCTAGAAGAAAAATTTAAGGACGCCGAAATCCATCTACTAATGGGGACGGATCTGTTCAAAAGATTACATGAATGGCCAGGCTTTGATCAGCTGGCTTCGCGCGTTAAGTTTATCGTGGGACAAAGAGACGGTGATGACAGTTCGCCCATACCAATCGAGCACCAACAGGTCACCACTGGCTTATCGGACCTGGCATCATCTAATGTTCGTAGTCTACCGGCTGCGCAAATGGCAACCGTGGTGCCCGACACTGTCGCCCAATATATTAGCGCCAACCAACTTTATTCGGACTGATTAAACTCTTCAAAGTGAGTTTGCAAGTAAACCAGGTGTTTTTCGCGATACTGTTTAAACTCACTTTTCTTAAGGCCACTGTGCTTGATGAAAGTACCGATCTTCTCGGTTCCCAAGAAGTGCGGTAGGACGACATAGGAAACGCCTAGTTCATACAGTTCGGCGGCTTGTTCAATGCTGTCGGCGGTGCTAATAAAGACCGCGCGGGGGTTATGAGTGGCTAGCCATTGGGCCAGGAATTTGTTGGTAGGGAAGTCGGTTATAACTGAAACAATCAGTTTAGAAGCCTCCAGGTTGATCTCGGAAAGTAATTCCATGTCTGTCACATCACCATACACGTAAGGCGTCTGCTTACCGTCTAGGATATCTATAACACTGGGGTCATAGTCGACTACCACATGTTTCTTGTTGAGCTGTTCGAAGATATGCAGGAACTCGCGCCCGCCTTTATGGTAACCAAACAGGACTAGCTCGTAGTGCTCGCGGTGTTCACGTTCCGAGCGTACTTTTTTGCGCTCAAACATTACTAAGTAGCGCTCGAAGTAGTTGTAGAGTTGATCGGAGTAGATAATTACGTAACTAGAAACCGCTACAGTAATCAGTGCTACGACAGTTATCAGTGATAGAACTTCGGTACTGACTTGGCCCAGTTGGTTGGCTAAAAGAAGCATAATGAAGGAAAATTCGCTTACTTGAGCACCCGCAATACCGGCTTTAAAGCTAGTTTTCTTGGTATAGCCAGACAGGCCCATGATGGTCATGACGATTAACGGGTTACCAACCAGCACCAATACAGACAGGAATATGGCCCGTGGCAGTATGTCTACGACATCTGCCAGAATTAGGTGCGAACCCAGTGATATAAAGAACAGGATGATAAAAAAGTCGCGTAAGGGTTTAAGACGTGAGCTGATTTCTTGGGCATAAGGTAGCGATGCTAAGGTAACGCCGGCAATTAGGGCGCCAATTTCTAAAGAAAAACCAGCCCAACTAAACAGGGTGGCGATACCAAGCCCCCAACCGATGGCAAACAGGAATAAAAACTCCTGGGAGTTAGCAATAATTTTGTTAAGGCGGGGCAGTATAAGGCCACGTACCACTACTAGGCCGCCAATTAAAAGGATGCTCTTTATAAGTAGGTTTGAGAAATCTACCAGTGTAAAACCACCGTTACCGGTGGCCGATACGGCAATCAGAACTAAGGTGGCGATAAGGTCCTCGACCAACAAGAAACCAATCGAGATTTTGCCGTATAGCCGGTTCTGTTCTTTTTTATCACTGAGTAACTTAAGGATAATAATCGTACTCGAGAACGATAGCGAAATACCAATATACAAGGATGCCAGATCGGAATAGCCAAACATTCTACCGACCAAATAGCCGCCAGCTGTGGCCAGGACGACTTTACCAATCCCAATCAAGGCGGCAATCTTACCGACTTCTTTGATGACTCGGGGGTTTAGCCCTAAACCGACAATTAGTAGCAGTAGAGCGATACCAAACTGCGAGAAGACCTCGATACTTTCGGTCGTGTCGATAACGCGTAAAACAGTTGGACCAACGATTACACCGGTCAATATATAGCCGATAATCATTGGCTGGCGGATCAACCGCATAAATAAGCTAATCAAGACGCCGATGGCGATGACAATGCTGAGGTCGGTGAATGTGGCTGCGTGCATATTTATTTTGAAACTTTTTGCTTACGGTTATCAATATTGTACCTTATGTTTTACCAGCACCATAGCGCCAATTGGCTTGACAAGCATAAGCACGCTGTGCAAGAATGTAATGACTTCGTATGTAGATGTCCAAAATAGACATCAAGCAGAAGACAAAAAATAACAAAAATAAAGTAAGGTACAGCAAGCTGTTTGCAGCTGGCATGTGGAGTGCCCCGGAGGAAAACAGATGCCTGTAAAGGTAAAAGTTATGAATTCACCCGAAAAGCGAGTGATCGTCAAAGTGCAGCGCCCATCGTGGCAACGGTTCCTAGTCTACTAGGTACTGCTCGCACGCCTAAAAGAAGCCCTCTTAACTGAAGGGCTCTTTTGTTTGGTTGTCTTTTATTGGTTAGCGTTTTTAATAGCCTCGTCGATGGCTTTGGTGAAGCCCTCAAGCGAGGTTGGGTTTTCGATCTTCTTGCCATTGATGACAAATGTAGGCGTACTGTCGCCGCCAAGGGCTTGAACCTCGGCGGTATCGGCGTTAATGGCATCGAGTACGCCAGAGCTGGCAGCATCTTGTTTGAATTTATTAACATCAAGCCCTAAATCTTTGGCGTACTGTTCAAAAATTGCCGAGGCATTGGAGCTGCTCGCCCAGGCACTTTGGTTGCCGTACAACAGGTCGTGCATCTCCCAGAACTTACCTTGCATACCGGCGGCTTCGGCGGCCCGGGCCGACACCATGGCATTGGGGTGAATTTGCACCAGTGGAAAGTTAGCAAATCGGAAGCTAATCTGGTCACCATACTTGGCTTTGATTTCTTTAACGATGGGGAAGTACTGGGCACAGGCTGGGCACTGGTAGTCACCGTATTCCACTAGGGCAACACCTTTGGTGTTGGCGCCGACTACATGATTTGAGGGCTGAGCTTTACCCGACCCGTTACCTGATGAGGAGTTGTCGGATTTACCGAACATAAAGATACCAACAAAGACAACGATGATGGCGGTAAGGATTAGTAAGAAACGTTTATCCATAGTGTCCATACATAATAACATAGGGTACTATTAGATATATGCTCATGCTTTTTACCATCACCTTATTAGCCGGGCTGACGCTACTAGGTATTCTGTTACAGAAGACCTATGGGCAGGTGCCCGCCAAGGAACTCAAGCGGCGTGTCCAGGCTGGTGATGCCGGTGCTCAGGCAATGTACCGCGTGGTGGCCTATGGTCTAAGTCTAAAGGTATTTCTGTGGATACTAACGGCTCTGAGTACGGCTGGGCTGTTTTATGTGGTAGCCCGGTCGTTACCATGGCCACTAGCCTTGTTAGCGATTATTGGTTTATTTGCGATCGGTTTTACTTGGTTGCCCAACACGCAAGCCACAGCCGCTAGCCGCCAGCTAGCTCGCTGGTTAGCGCCGAGCATTGCTTGGATATTAAATTACGCCCATGCCCCCCTCCAGGCCGGCGGCCAGTTTGTGCGTAACCACTCAACGCTTGTTTCACACACCAACTTGTACCAAAAAGAAGACCTCATTGAGCTACTGGAGCAGCAAGAGCGCCAAACTGACAACCGCATGTCTAAGCAAGAAATTGACATCGCCGTTCATGCCCTTAGTTTTGGTGATATGCTGGTGCGCGACATATTTATACCAGTTAGCCAAGTTGTTAGCGTTAAGCTGCAAGACAGCCTGGGGCCAATTCTGATGGGTGAACTGCATAGCAGCGGCCATTCACGCTTCCCGGTTTATGACGGCAAACCAAGCAATGTGGTCGGGGTGCTCTATCTGCACGACCTGCTGCAAAAGAAGCAGGGCGGCAAAGTTAAGGATATCTACCAGAAACATGTGGTTTATGTTCACGAAGAACAAAATCTCTTTCAGACCCTACAGGCCTTTATTAAAACCAAGCGACACTTGTTTGTGGTTGTTAACCGTTTCGAAGAAGTCATCGGCATCGTTACCATCGAAGACGTTTTGGAGCAGGTGATTGGCCAGCCGATAGTTGATGAATTTGATCAATACGAAGACCTACGGGCGGTGGCGGCGCGTTTGGCGGCTAAGGTTCATAAAGAGCAAAAACACCAAGACCCCGAAGTCCCAGAAGACGACAAGTTATAGTAGTAATTTATTACCACCTCTGTTAGAATGCTTGTCATGAGCCGAATTCTATCTGACCAAGTCAAAGACCAAATTGGTAAACCAACTCTTATCGAAGGTTGGCTACACAAAAAGCGCCTCATGGGCGGCCTAGCCTTTATCAACATTCGCGATCGCCGTGGTCTTACCCAGGTAGTTGTCCAGGATAAGGACGAAGTCGAAAAACTACGTGGTATGCAAATTGGTACTGTCTTGCGAGTAACTGGCACAGCCGTTGCCGAGCCGCGCGCTCCCGGTGGCGCCGAACTGCATGACCCCGAACTAACTATTTTGGTTCCGGTAACCGACGAACCACCAATCGAGATTGATAAACCAATTCAACATAAGGCCGAAAACCTGGATACTTTATTTGAATATAGGGCACTCAATGTACGCAACTTGCAGGAACAGAAGATCTTTAAAATCAGAGCATCGCTTAACCAGTACATCCGCGAGTATCTTAGTGAACGAGAATTCGTAGAAATTCAAACTCCAAAAATTCTCGCCAAACCTACCGAGGGCGGTGCTGAAGTTTTCAAGCTCGATTACTTCGGCAAAGAGGCTAGTCTCGCCCAAAGCCCACAGTTTTATAAGCAGATTATGGTTGGCGCCTTTGAGCGTGTTTATGAAATTGGTCCAGCTTTCCGGGCTGAACCAAGCGCCACAACGCGCCATATGAGCGAAGTCACTATGCTTGATATCGAGATGGGTTTCGTTAAAGACCATGATGAAGTGCTTAATCTCGTAGGTGACATGACGATTAGTACGCTAAAACGAATCTATGAAGAATATGCTGAAGAACTAAAGAGCCTGAACTCTCCTGAACTTATCGTTTCTGACAAAGTTCCGCAGTTTACCGTAGCCGAAATTCATGAACTGTACACCAAGGCAACGAAGACCGACACGACCCAAGAGAAGGACCTAACACCTGACGAAGAACGTTGGATCTGTGATTACGCTAAGAAGAATCACGGGTCGGAACTCGTATATGCTACCAAGTTCCCGGTAGAGGCAATGAAGTTCTATCATCAAGTCAACCCAGATGATCCCGAGACAGTTCTGTGGGGCGACTTATTATTCCGTGGCCTCGAAATCGCCACTGTTCCGCTTCGCGAGTATCATTACGAAAAACTTGTTGCCCAGATGAAAAAGGCAGGACTTGACGTCGAAGACCCTGGATTCAAGTATTACTTGCAAGCTTTCAAATACGGTCTACCGCAACACGGTGGTTGTGGCTACGGTATCGATCGCTTGGTCGAGAAAACAGTCGGCCTCAGCAACGTTAAAGAAGCCACTCTGTTCCCGCGTGATATCAACCGGTTAACTCCCTAGCACTGTATAATAGTTGTACATGGTGGAAGATACGCAGAACCCAACAAGCTTGCAGCCGACTGGCACAACCAACGGCGATACTAATAACCCGCAGCAGCTACCCCAAGTCGGTGACCTTCAGCCACAGGCTAATGCCCAGCTGCAGCCAACCACTGTCATGTCGCCAACTGGTTTAGCTGCCCTGGATCAAAGTACCACAACAATTAAACTAAGCACTGTGTCTACTACGACTAGTATCCCAGCTCAGCCATCGGCCACTAGCAGCCAATCAAGCTCGGTAGCACTGTATGGTTTGGTGGCAGTTGTTTGCTTGGCGGTCTTTGCCTATATGGTGCGCGGTTTACTAAAACATCGTGCCTAAGCTTTACCAGTTTCTGGTAGAATGACAGTAGTGTTATGACAAAAGAAAAAGAACCCGCGGCTAGTTCGCCCGCCAACCAGCCAAGTTCGGCTCCACCCGTGCCGGACAAATTAGCGGCCGACCTGCATGTGCCGATAATACCCGACAGCCAAGACGACTCCGAGATCGATAAAGCCGTTGACGATATTGCCACCAAAGAAGCCGACCAAGTCTTGGCCGCCGAAGATGCCGAAGTTGCTAAGGCCTTTGAAAAAACCGACCAACCCAAAGGCCTAAAAGCCAAAATCGTTAATTTCCTTAAGGCTTGGTGGAACAACCCCAAAGCCCGCTACGGCACCATAGCCGGATTATTGGTGGTAGTCATCGCGGCTTTAGCTATCCCGCCAAGTCGTTACTTTGTGCTCAACACGGTTGGTATCCGCAGTAGTGCCTCGGTGACGGTAATTGATCAAAGCACTCAGCAGCCACTCAAGAATGTTAATGTCCAGGTTGCCAACCAAACGACCACCACCGACAGCAATGGGGTCGCCAAGCTAACCAAAGTAAAACTGGGCGCTACTCAACTTACCATTAGCCGACGGGCCTTTGCCTCGGTGTCTAAGAAAGTTACCGTTGGCTGGGGCAGCAACCCTTACGGCAACTTTGCAATCAAGCCAACCGGTAGCCAGTACGATTTTATAGTTACTGACTTTATGTCTAACAAGGGAATCAATAAGGCCGAAGCGACGGCTGGCGACGCGGTAGCTGCCGCCGACGAGCAGGGTATATTGGTCTTAACCGTCGAGCCCAACCAAGACAGCCCGCTAGAGGTAGTGGTCAAAGCCGATGGCTACCGCGAAGAAAAGGTTAGTCTCAACTTGGATGACAAAAATCAGCAAGCCGTCAAGCTAGTGCCTGACCGCAAACATGTCTATGCATCAAAGCGCTCCGGTAAATTCGACCTGTATTCGGCCGATTTAGACGGTAAAAACGAGAAGGTACTATTGGCTGGTAGTGGCTTGGAGCGAAGCGACATTTTAGTTGTGCCAAACCCGGCCGCTCATAAAGTTGCCCTGTCTTCGAGTCGCGAAAACTCTCGCAACAAAGATGGCTACTTATTAACGACACTTAACATAATTGATTCTGACAGTGGCGAAAAAACTCAGATTGCTCAATCGGAAAGCATCCAAGTTATTGATTGGATTGGCGACCGTTTAATATTTGTCCAAGTTGCCGCCGGCGCCAGTGCCAGCAACCCGAATCGGCAACGATTAGTTAGCTATGACACCGCCAGTAAAACTCAAAAAGAACTAGCCAGTAGTAATTATTTCAATGGCGCCATATCTGCAGGGGGCGTGATTTACTATGCTCCATCCGATGCCACTAACGCCGGTTTTTATAAGATTAACGCCGATGGTTCGTCCAAGGCCAACTTACAAAACAAACCTACCTGGAGCATCATCCGTAGTCAGTATGACCAGCTGTCCTTAGTGGTTGGCGCTGACTGGTATAGCTACAAACTGGGCGACGTTACGACCACCAAGCTGGGCGGGCCGCCATCGAGTCAACAAAACCGAATTTACAATGACAATAGCAATCGTAAGCAAAGCCTGTGGGTCGAGAAACGCGATGGCAAAGGAGTTTTACTGAACTACAGCACGAGCGATAAAAAAGACACCATACTTAAAACACTGAGTGGCCTAACCAACCCGGTTTACTGGCTAAACGACCAGTATGTTATCTACCGCGTTCAAACTGATCAAGAGACCGCCGATTATGCTCTAAATATCAATGGTGGTGAACCACGTAAGCTGAGTGATGTCACCGGCACCAATGGTGGTGGTGGCTTGTACGACTACTAGCTTGTATAATGGCGCCCATGACCTTTGACGAATATCAAAAACTTGCCCTAACGACCGCTATTACTAACCCCGACCCACTAATGGATAAAACGATTTGGGCGATGGGTATATCTGGCGAATCCGGTGAAATATTAGAAAAGTGGAAGAAGATTGTTGCCTATAAAGACGGTGTCGTAACCGACGACGACACTAAAGAACTTAAAAAAGAGCTGGGCGATGTCGTCTGGTACGTAGCCGTTATGGCGCATAGTTTGGGCTTAAGTTTTGACGAAGTCATGCAGCTAAATATCGACAAACTAGCCGACCGCAAGAAGCGCGGTGTCCAAAAGGGTCGGGGCGATAACCGCTAAGGCTTAAAACGTTCGCGTAGCCATTCGTCTAGACTGTCACCGCCACCACCTGCCATACCAACCACCATGTCACCAGCCTTGAGGTGTTTTTGAATCAACTGGCGCAATTTGTCGTTTCTTTCCATTGGCGTTGCAATCGTTGGGTCATCAAGGTGTGTAATTAGCTCTGCTGGCGAAATGACGCGCTGTGACGGGTCTTCGCGCGCCAAATAGCTTGGTATCCAGTAAACGTGGCTAGCGCCTTTAAAACAGTCTGTATAGTCGTCTGCCATGTAGTGCTGGCGGCGGTTGGTTAGTGGTTCGTAGACGACGACTACTTTTTTGCCTTGAGCCATTTCTAGAGCCACACTCATGGCGCCACGGATTTTTTCGGGCGTGTGGGCGTAGTCGCTATAAAGTCCGGGGACAATTGGTTCCATCCGTCGTTGACTACCAGGGAAGAGATTCATAAGCTCAATTAATTTGGCGACAGGTGTTTTGGTTAGTTCATGGACGGCGCGGATTGCCAGCCAGGCATCGAGTCGATTATACCTACCGGCTAAAGCGATCTTGTTTACTGTCGGATTGTCCGGATCTTCGACGCTGATGTGTTTATTGGCTTCTAGACCAAGGTAGCCCATATCTTCTTGCCAGACGATTTTCCACTCCGTCTGGTGTAAAAAGTCTCGAAAGGCTTGTTGGTAGTCGTCGCGCGACGGAAAGATTTCATGATGATCCCAGGTCACACCGGTAATCAGACTGAGGTAGGGGTGAAAAGCCAAGAAGTTGCGATCGAATTCGTCGGCTTCATATACAAAGTATTCACTTTGGCTGTCGTAGTGGCCCATGTCACCAAAGCTAATCTTGGCACCCACCGAATAGCTGATTGGAAGACCCAGTTGCTTAAATAGCCATACTGTCATCGCCGTAGTGGTGGTTTTGCCATGTGTTCCGGCAATGGCCACTAGTTTTAGCTTCTTTTCGGTCAGGATCAGGTTAAGCAGCTCATCACGTTTGCTGGTTTTTATGTGATTATCGCGTACGAATTCTAGTTCGGGGTGGTGTGGGTTTTCCTTTTCGACGGCCGAAGAGTAGACGTACCAATCAATTGGCGTGGTCTGGTGGACTTGGGCAATGGCGTGTTCGGTCTGGCCGATGTGGATGTTGGTAACACCGTGTTTACGCAGGTACTGAATATACTGTGAATCTTGCTTGTCAGAGCCAGACACACTAAAGCCGGCTTGCTGAGCAATCATCGCCAGCGGCCCAATGGCGGTGCCACCGACCCCAGAAAAGTAAATATGCATACCTCTAGTCTAACAAATGCTAGAATAAACAGTAGAAGCAAAAGCGTTATGAACAAGAAACACCTTCACCATGTCTGGCGTCAGCTACGAGTCATTAAACCGTGGTACTTTTTAGTAATCGCGGTGATGTTTGCGTTAATTAGCGTGTATAGCCTGCGCCAAAACAACTTAACTATGGTTCGCTTGCGCGAGAAGGTCTATCAAGCAGACGAACAAAACGGCGATGTCGAGACAGCTTTACGCAATCTGCGCACCTACGTCTATGCCCATATGAATACCAATCTGGCCAGTGGCGACAATGCTATTTATCCACCACTCCAACTTAAGTTTAGTTACGAGCGGGCGCTCGAAGCCGCCAAAGCAACTGGTACCGATGCCAACGCCCAGATCTATACCGATGCCCAAGCTGACTGTGAACGACGCTTCCCCCAAGGTTTATCGGGTAGCGGCCGTATTCCTTGTATTCAAGAGTATGTCGCCAGCCGTGGCGTCCAGGCCGCACCATTCTTGCCGCCGGCATCTTTGTATCAGTTCGACTTTGTATCACCTGATTGGTCGCCCGACGTGGCCGGCTTTAGCCTGCTAGCTACCGGCATATTCGCCGCCTTATTTGTAATCAGCTGGATATCGGATCGTTGGTTACGAGCCGAACTTGATTTGTAAGGGTGTTACGGCTTTTTTGTGGTATCGGTTGTGCTAGCTGCCGCTTCACACTTCTGACCGTTAGGGTTTTGCTTCTGGTATTCGGCAACGGCTTTGGCAACTTGGCCATCAGTCTTTAGGTTCTCCCAAAAGATAACTTGATCGGAGTTAATTAACATTTGATCTTGTGGTCCATGAAGTTCACAACCGAGTTTTACTAGCGAAACGTCGTCTGGATTGGTAGTGGCCGCATTGGGCTGAACCGTCTGATTAACACGTAGATAGTAAATGTTATTAAGGGTTAAGTACTGGTTATTAAGGGCCGATATTTTTCCAAAGTAGACTTGGCCACCCGTCAAAAATACAGCTTGATACTGGTCTTCGTTGACGTATTTGGCTTGGTCACGAGATTTTGTAAAAGCGATTGAAGCAATTAGGGCGACTACCAAAATCACCACCGAAAATAGTAGAAATAGTTATCCCCAACGAAGGACCGCCGACATCTTACTCTTATCTTTCTTTGTGTGTTGAGGGGCAGAACTACGGTTTGGGGCGGGTGCTCCGGCCGAAGAAGTGCTGCTGCGCTGTGCAAAATCCATAATAGAAAGCCACCTTTGATTTTAAAACTTATTGACTAGAGGTAGTGTAATACATAAGCAGATTGTTATGCAACGGGGTAGTCGAAAAAATCTAATTTAACAGAGGTCCACCGTTGTGGATTACTGAAAAACTGTTGACAAGAAGAACGACCCTAGTTATGTTAGGGATACATTACTAACTCATAAGAGAGGGAGAGTTGTTACCATGGCATACAAGCACACTAACAGCAAAGGCGTCACTTACTACCTAAACAGCAAGGACGTTACATTGCGCGGCGGCAAAGTTCAGCGAATCTATTACTTCAGCAAGGACGAGCGCCCAGAAGCCTCAGATCTTCCTGACGGCTACAGCGTCAACGAAAACCCACGCAACGGTTTCTTGACCATCAAAAAAGGCTAGTCTAAGGTCTTAACAAAACTCCAGAACACCCGGGGCTAAACACCCGGGTGTTTGTTATGTTTGGTCTGATATAGTAGAGGAGATGAAGAAAGAAATGCTCAAAGTCACCAACCTAACCAAGGCCTATGACAATAAAAAGGTCGTCAAGGGCATTAGTTTTGAAGTTAAAGAAGGCGAGATTTTTGGTATCTTAGGTCCCAACGGTGCCGGCAAGACCACAACCCTAGAAATGATCGAGACGCTGCGCGAAATCGATGAAGGCTCGGCGATTGTCGATGGTATTGATGTTAGTCAAGAACCGCAGAAGGTTAAATACATCATTGGCGTTCAGCCGCAGAGCCCGGCCTTTATGGACAAGGTTAAGCTAACCGAACAATTGGAGCAGATGGCGGCAGCGTATGGTCAAACCGTTCATGCCATGAAGCTGCTAGAAGAAGTTGGGCTTAAAGATAAGGCCAATAGTTATGTCGAAAACCTGTCTGGTGGCCAACGGCAGCGCTTTAGCATCGTAGCGTCGTTGGTACATAAGCCTAAAGTGTTTTTTATGGACGAACCTACCACTGGTTTGGACCCGCAAGCTCGTCGTCATTTGTGGGAGTTGATCAAAAAGACTCGAGATAGTGGCGTAACGGTTATTTTAACCACTCACTATATGGAAGAAGCCGAAATTCTCTGCGACCGCGTCGCCATTATGGACAACGGTAAAATTATTGCTCTCGACACGCCCAAGAACCTAATTCAACAACTGCTTAAACGGGGCTTTAAGAAAGCTAAGCATGTTGAACAAGCCGATCTGGAAGATGTCTTTATCGATCTAACCGGGAAGGACTTGAAGGATTAGCCATGAGTAATCTGAAAAAGTCATTATTACCAGTTAAGGTGTTCGCCAAAGTCGCCATTCGGCGCGCCTTCCGTGACAAAACCTCATTGTTCTTTATATTCGCCTTTCCGCTAATCTTTTTGTTCGTGTTCGGCGGAATCTTTGGCAAGGGCGGGGATACCTCGTTTAAGGTGGCTGTTATCAACCAGTCTGACTCGCAGTATGCCAAGCAGCTCACCGAGCAAATAGGTAAGGCTCAGATTTACAAAGTAAGTGACGATGTGACTACATTGGATGGCGCTAAAGAAAAGATGACTCGCGGGCAGCTCGATGCCACCATAATTTTGCCACCAACTTTTGGCCAACAGCAAGGTGAGTTGCCGAGTGGCCAAGCAGTGGTGTATTACACCCAGAACAACTTGCAGGCTAGTCAGGCGCTAACATCAATTTTGCAGGCTCAGTTCCAGGGTTTGAACAGTCAGTTCGTCAAGGCACCGGTACCATTTACAGTTAAGGCCGAGCAAATCAACGAGCAGGCGCTTAGCCAATTCGACTACGTCTTCGCCGGCTTACTAGGTTTTTCGATCATTGGAATTGGAATATTTGGGCCGGTTAACGTCTTCCCGGAGCTTAAAAAGCAAGGTGTGTTACGACGCCTACACACCACGCCGCTGCGGGTTTGGCAGTACTTTTTAGCTAACGTTGTTTCGCAAAGCGTGGTGGGCATGATGACCATGGCTCTAATGTTCATTGTGGCGATTGTGGTGTTCGACCTTAACGTGGTCGGTAACTACTTGGCGTTGGCGTTCTTTTTGGTGTTTAGTATCGCCATGATTTTAGGGATTGGCCTAGCCTTGGGTGGCTGGGCTAAGAACGAACAGCAAGCCGCGCCGCTATCTAACATCGTGGTCTTCCCAATGTTATTTTTGTCGGGCACCTTTTTCCCGCGCTTCTTAATGCCGGAATGGCTGCAAACAGTTTCGTCATTTTTGCCGTTAACCCCAGTCATCGAAGGAATTCGTTTAATCGCCACAGAAGGCAAGACCTTGCTTGAGTTAGGCCCTCAGTTGGGCCTAATGGCGGCCTGGACTTTAGTAATCTACTTTATAGCCTTCCGTATTTTCCGCTGGGAATAGCCGCACCGTAAAATTGTAAAATTTACACACCCATGGTATATTTGGCGCATGAACGATCAGCCGTCTTTGTTTGATCCCACTCCTCCAGCCCCATCCGAAGTGCCCACTGAAATGGCTGCAAGTGCAACGCCGCCTGCTGAACGGCCAGAGTTTAATGACCCATATCGTGAGCAAGCTGCCCGAGCCGCTGGGATAGTCGCTAGCCGCGGCGAAGATTTGGCTGCTGAGCAAGCTCCAGTCGCCCGTGTTGATACGGCAGAACCCAAACCTGTAAAACCAACTGAGCAACTTGGCCCTGAGGATATGGTAAAAGGACCACCCAAGCCAATTGGGCATGATACCTATATGCGGCCTACTAAGGAAGAGATTGACATTGGTAAGGCTGGCGCTGCAGCGGCCCGAAGGTTGCTTGGTTAGAAGCTATGGCACATGCAACACACCCCGGGGTGGGGCAGGGACCGCTTCCGTTCGAAAGCGGTTTTCCGGCGCATGAGTTGGGCATTGATTGGGAACGCCCAATTAGCTTTAGTCATCTTCTGAATGTGATTAGCGATAGTGACACCAGTCGACGTGCTATGGGTGCCTTAGCTATCGACGATTTAGCAATTATTAACCCGGTCAATATTCGCATGGCACTTTACACCGGCAACGCGCATGATGACGACGTCGATAACGCCTGGCACGGTCTGGTGTTTCCGGCCGACGACTACAAGGCGATTGTTAGTAGCCCGGTAATGCTGGCTAAGCGAGTTAAGGCGCGTGCCGAAAGTACGCATCAGAATCGCCCGCATCTTGTCGAAGCCGCTAAGAAACGTGCTGCCAAGGAAGCGCTTGAAGGCCGGGTCACAAAGCTAGATGATAGGCGGGCGGCCATACAAGCTGAGGTTGAAAGTGCCCGGGTTGTCCGTCAAGAAGCCCGAAGTGGTGGACGGGCTCATTACCGGGCCGACAAACTATACCCCAAAGTGGTGCAGACCAAAGACACTATTGGCAGTATGATCGGTGTCGCCGGTAATCGGTTGGGCTGGTCGGTTGACGAGCACACTCTGGCCAAAAAAGCTTTAACGGTCGTTCTGCTCGGGATGCATGGTGATGGTCGGCGTCGGACACAGAACTGGCTTAGATACACCGAAGACGCCATGGAATATGCCCAGCGTCGCGACAGCCTGCTGCGGACATCGCAAAGTAATGTGTTGCAAGAACTACGCAAGTACCAATAAACTAGAGCGATGCAGTTACCACAGCCATTCCTAGTTTTAGCGCCGATGGACGATGTCACCGATAGTGTATTTCGTCAGGTGGTGGCTAGTACGGCGCCACCCGATCTCTACTTTACCGAGTTTGTTAACGTCGATGGCTTGCAAAGTCCGGGTAGGGAAAAGCTACTGCCCAAACTGCAGTTTACCGCCCAAGAAACGCCAATCATCGCTCAGTTATGGGGCAAACACCCCGAGAATTACTACAAAACCACCCTAGAGCTTAAGGAAATGGGCTTTGCCGGGGTGGACATCAACATGGGTTGTCCAGATAAGACTGTAGTTAAAAACGGCTGTTGTAGTGCCCTGATTAATAACAGGGAAGCGGCAGGGGAGATAATCCGGGCAGTTCAAAAAGCCGCCGGGGAAGACTTCCCCGTTTCGGTAAAAACCCGAATTGGCTTTAGTGAAATAGATTTGTCGTGGCCAGAATTCTTATTAAGCTTAAAACTTAACATGTTAACTATACATGGTCGGACCACTAAAGAGATGTCTAAGGTGCCGGTTCATTGGGATGTTATTAACCAAATCCGTGAGCTACGTGACCAGCTCTCCCCCACCACCCTGTTAGTTGGTAACGGCGATGTGTTAACGCGCCAGGAGGCAATGGAAAAGGCAGAGGAGTATAAGCTGGACGGCATTATGATTGGCCGCGGTATTTTTGAAGACCCCTATGTGTTTGCTCAGCAAAGTCCGTGGCCAGATATGACTAATCAGCAAAAGATGGAGTTGTTCCAGCGACACATCGAGCTATTTGCCCAAACCTGGCAAAATAATGAAAGAAAAGTTCATACTCTTAACAAATTCTGTAAAGTTTATATTAATGGCTTTGATGGTGCCAAAGAGCTACGTGAACGATTTATGGCCGCAAGCACAGTAGAAGAACTACGCGATACCCTTCTGGCAGTTATGGCGGTCGCCCCACTCGGACATCTTGACTAGAATTTCTTGAAGCTCTAGCCCCTTGCTTGTTAGTTCGTAGGTGTAACGTGGTGGCCGTTCGCAATACAGGCGTTTAACCACGATATGCTCTTTTTCTAACTTGTCGAGGCGCTGACTAAGGGTGCGCGGGCTGATGCCGGCCAATGAGGCTTCGAGGTCGCCAAAACGGGCTTTGGAGGCAGAGAGGTCACGTACAATCAGGGCCGTCCATTTGTCGCCCAAGATAGTTAAAGTATTTTCGATACAGCCCGGATGTTTTTCGATGGCAGGATTCATGCCAACAGTATAACGCACACTTTAGACTTTACAAAGTATAGTAAGTTACTATACAATTTATAGCGATATGTTAAATAAAGAAAGGCTAAAGCTGCCATGAGTTTAAAAATTGCTGTAATTGTTGGTTCTACCCGCCCTTCCCGGGTTGGTCGTAGGATTGCCGACTGGTTCACTGACCAAGTTTCTAACACGCCCAATGTTGACTTTACATTAATTGATTTGGCCGACGTTAAATTGCCGTTTCTAGATGAACCAGGCATGGCTTCGACGCAACAGTACCAAAAAGAGCACACCAAAAAGTGGTCCAAGTTAATTGATTCGTTCGATGGCTATGTTTTTGTTACGCCCGAATACAACCATGGCTATCCAGCTAGTTTAAAGAACGCCATCGACTACTTGTATAACGAGTGGGCGCGCAAGCCAGTGGCCTTTGTTGGTTACGGTTCCTTGGGTGGTTCAGCCACCCTTGAACACCTGGTTCCAGTGGTGTCCCAAATCGGTATGGTGCCTCTGCTAAATACTTCGGTGAAAGTAATCGATGTCTGGGGGGCGTTTGATGAAGAAGGCAACTTTAGCGAAGGTAATTTACGAGGCTCTAGCCCCGAGAAACTAATGGACAATTTGGTTTGGTGGGCCAAGGCTCTGCAAAAAGCACGAACTAACTAAGAGTGTGGCTGTACATGGCGCCATTAGTGGTACCAACGTAGACGGCATTATTCCAGATAGCAATACTTTCACAGTCGGACGGTGGCAGGGCAATTGGTGTCCAGGTGACTAAGTCGGTGGATCGTAGCACTTGCTTGAAGGCGGTACCAGCATCAGCCAAGGCGTAAACATAACTGCCACTGACACACAGAGCGTAGGTATTACCAGCGTTATCCCAAGTTTGGACTCCATTGGTACTGTCGAAGGTACGAACTTTATCAGCGCTTCCACCATTGAAGGCATTGGTGTAGGCGGTCTTGGCTCCAAAAGTTTCGGTATTCCAGCCGGGGGCGTTAGTGTTGGATAAGCCAGAGTCGACCCAGGCTGAACCATTCCAGCGGAAAACTACGCCCGGTCCGGTCGAGAAGCGACAGTACAAGTTACCATCAGCTTGCCAGATGGTGTAGATGCGATCTTCACTGTTCGGGGTGCCAAAGCTTGATCGTGTCCAAGAACCAGATGTGTAGTCGGCGCTACGGTGGACTGAGGCTTTATTGTCATCGGTGGCCGCGCCAGCTCCCCAGTATTGACCGGCGAAGTAGGTCATGTCAAAGGTGTGCAAAGTGGCTTCGTTAGGACCTGGTCCGGTTCGATACTCGGTCCAGCCGCCCGCTTCAAGAACAGCAAAGTCATTATGATAGCTGGTGCGGGGATCGATGTATGGCAGAAAGAGCTTGCCGTTTAATACGCGGTAGCGAACGATACTTTCCGTCTTGGCCGTGAATTCACTGGTCCATGATGAACCATTCCAGGAAGTTATTTCAACCGGACCGGTATTGGATATCCAGTCGCCAAAGCCGGCGTATAGCTTGCCGCCAAAGGGCATAAGCGTATGAATACCACGCGCACCCGAAGGTTGCGTAAGCGCGAATGGGTTCGAGCCAACGAGCTGCATTGATGGAACGTCCGGCGGAGTATCCGGCGGTGGCGCTACAGAGCCCGTTGGCTGAAGAAGAAAGGGAGCTGGAATCCTCCCGTGGCTAAGGTGGCGGCATTCCAGTCGTTTCCGCCGGAACTACCAGTTAACTTTTGGACACCGGCAGTGGCGCCAATACTGGGGTCAACAAACGGTGGCGCACAGTTAATGGCACGGATATCAATTGCCGACAGATCGGAGTACCTTAGCTTTATGCTATAACGTCCCGGTGGTAGAGTGGTGGCCGGTGGTGTAATGGTGTTCAGGCCAGTGACGGCTGTTTGGTTGATGATTGAGCCAATAAATGCCGACGCGTTCCAAGCAGTATCGCATTGGTAGATGCTGACGCTGAACTGCGAAGCAGGCACTGCAGTGGTGACGCGTATTACGAGGGATGGCATGGCCATGGGAGCTTGGATTTCGAAGGGTACCCAAACCTGGCCATTTAGGCTGAGAGTTGAAATAGTGCCTAGGTGCGAATAGCCGGGTGGCAAGGCGCCCACCTCGTGTAGTACGCCCGGGTCGCTGGCGCTGATGGCACTGGTAACAATCCAAGTGTCACTGGCAGTTTTTTGGAGGGTTAAGGTTTGCTTGGGGCCGACTGAAAGTCCACTGGGGGCTTGCAGAGTAACACCGCCGGCTGCCGTCACGGTTGTGTAGCGGGCAGCGGCTAGGTGGGTAACATAAACGACGGTGCCGATTGCAAACGGTATAACGGCGTTAGTGGGAATCGTGAGAACGGGGAAAACATTGCCTGCGGCATCAAATTGGACAGTTTTAAAGGCATCGGTCAGCGCGAGTGTGTAGCTGGCGGTTTGCACATTGGTAGTTCGGATGTTACCAACAGTTATGGTATTGGCGTTGTCGTCGACTGTTAAGGAAACTCCCGGACCAGCCGTCATGGCACCGCCAACGGCGTCAATTGCTGCTTCAGAAAAATCCGAGACGGTGGCCGAAGTAATCGACTTCAGCGTCCCGTCACCATTATGTGCTACCCCCAAGAACTCATTGAGTACAGCGCCCCATGTACCCGTATCGCTGCCCGGAACTGGTAGTCTAGCCATGCGTTATCCCTCTCTGTTACCTATTGGTAGTTAGTATAGGGGTTAACTGGTGTAAGCTCAAGCATGATATGTGGTGGCGATAAGATGAAGGCCTTGAACCTACTACTTAGCCACGATTTGTGCTGCCAATAGTTCGTTATAAATCTTTGTTCTTAGGGCGTCTTCTTGGCTGTTGCCACATGCTTGTGGTTCTCCACCATCAAATCCATAGTACGAAGTGCCAATTTTTGTTCCGCTTCCGGTCGTCCTCTGAGTAATCGATAGGCCTACTGTGGCACATTTGCTCCCCTGTGTATTATTCTTGAGATCTATTGTTGCATACGACTGAACACTATCCGCATTACCTGCACCTCCCGGGGTGCCTGTAATCGTATAGGTAACCTTATCAGCATCGCTTAACTTTATCTTGACGCCATACTCAGGAATTACGAGGAAACCTGCATTGCTACTATCTGGGGCTTTGGTTGTCTCGGGAGCAGCAGTGTCGGTTGTCTCCTCGGCTTTACTTTGCTGCTGGAGTTTAGTGACTTCGGCTTTACTAGCATCAAGTTGTTTCTGGAGATCTTGATTCTTACTGTTTTGCCAGTAATACAGACCACCGAATGCTACTAAAGCTAGTACGACTATAAGTGAGACTAGAACAATCTTCTTGTTCTTGCGCTTTGGTTCTTGTGGCTGCGCTAAGTTGGTATTTTGATCTACTTGCGTTTGTTGGGGTATATTTTGTTGATTATCCATAATGTCTATACATTAGCATTATTGGGGAAGAACGAACAGCAAATTGCAGTGGGGGTGGATGGGACGCAAAAGCTTGGTTCATCCCATCAACCCATGCTTGAAAATAAAAACCACCCTATCGGGTGGCCTTCATTTTCAATGGTGGGGGTGGATGGAGTTGAACCATCTACCAAGCGGTTATGAGCCGCCTGCTCTGACCGATGAGCTACACCCCCGTGGTTGTGCAACATTAACAGAGTGAGTATAGCAGATTTTGGTCAAAGGATTGTATAATAAAAAGGCTAATGAACAGTAAAATCAAAAATATCCAAAATCATCCCTATTTTAAGCAGCTCCAAGATGTGCGCGTGGTCGGGCTTTTGATCTTTGCTGGTATTGCCCTGCTGGTAAGCTGGAGTACGATCTCGGCTATTCAAACTAACTATGGCTTGCAGAAGGAAATCTCGGCTATTCAACAGGAAAACCAGGTGCTGGAGCTTCAGAATAATAACCAGAAGTTAGCTAACCAATATTACAACACTAATCAGTTTTTGGAGCTGGCCGCTCGACGCCAGTTCGGCAAGGCGGCCCCTAATGAGAAGCTAGTTTTAGTACCTAAGCGGGTGGCCCTGGCCAATACGGTTGATATGTCCAAAGAGCAAAGCAAAGCCGCTCAGCCAACAGTTGTGGTATCGACCTTCCAGCGTAACTTTCAGGCCTGGATGGACTTTTTCCAGCATCGTCAGACAGATAAATAATCACAGGAGACAATATGAACCCACTTGATCGCTACATGTACCGGCTACTACTAACCATTACTTTCGCTGTGCTGGGGGTTGGTATGGCCTTTTATCATTTTGTCGAAAAGTGGGGTTGGGTTGATGCCTACTACTTTTGCATTGTTACTCTAACCACCGTGGGCTACGGCGACATTACTCCCAAAACCGATGCCGGCAAACTGTTTACCACGATTTATATACTGGTTGGCATTGCCATCTTTGGCGCCTTCATTAATGCCTTTGTAAAGAAACGTGGCCAAAAGATGCAGGCCAGGGCCTCCGCACGTACCGAAAAGCATAAGCGTTAAGGCAACTTCCTTGACAAAACTTCCAGTAAGCGAGATGATTTAAGTATCAACTAAGGAGGGGTCTTATGGCTAAACCAACAACACAACCATCTGGATGGGTCGGCTGGGTATACTTTGCCGGTATACTTTTGCTAGTACGTGCATTTTTCGAGGCATTTCTGGGTATCGTCTCTCTGACTCGTAGTTCATTCTACGTCGTCACCGAAAGTCACTTAGCAGTCTTTAACTTTACTGCCTGGGGCTGGGGTCAACTAGTTCTAGCGATGATTCTATTGTTCGCTGGATTTTCGGTACTGTCAGGTCACATGTTTGGCCGCGTTGTAGCCGTGATTGTTACTACGCTGTCGATGCTAACTAGCATGGCGTTTATTCCAGCTTATCCAGTCTGGTCACTCGCCGCTATCGCCATTGACGTATTAGTGCTTTACGCATTGATCGTTCATGGTGGTGAGCTACGCGAAGATTCCTAAACAGAATCTCGCAACTACCAAAAGAACCGGTTTCCAGAGCCGGTTCTTTTATTTGAATTCAGTTGGGATGGTATAGAGGGCGGTTACTTCGGCATCCGGCTCGGCGGTGTCGGCGTAGATGATCGTCCAGGTAGTACCGGCTAGTTTAGCGTAGTACAGCGTGGCTGGCTCGGTGGCGTTAGCTGTGGCAGCGCAAGTAGCGCTAACCTTGGCAAAGGTCTTATCGGTCGAGTACAGCACCTTCTTTTTGTCAGCGCCTTGCGTGCCTTGGGTGTAGACCAAAGCCTTTTTAGTGGCGGGATCAACTTGGGCTTGGCAGTCGGACGTGGCCGCCGTAATTACCAAAGTATCAGCCGTTGGCGGTGTGGCCTCTTCACTAAGCTTGGCATTCTCGGCTTCAGCGTCGCTAACTTTTTTATTGGCGGCAGCTAGTTGGGCGGTTAGAGCCTGATTTTCTTTAGCTAGTTTGTCGACTTGCTGATGTTGCCAGTAGTAAATACCGTAGCCGGCCGCTCCAAGCAGTGCAAGCACCAAAACAACCAGCAAAACCTTTTTGGCTTTGCCGCTGCGTTTCTTCTTTGGTTTAGGTACGGTTAGTTCGGGTGGCGGCGGATCAACTTTAAAAGGGTCGTCCATCTGAGGTTCAGGTGGTGTAGTGGTCGGTGGAGGGGTTTCCTTAAGCTGATATTTGGGCTGAGACGGGGGTTTAAGATCCATATCCATAATACCGTTTATTATTACCCCAAACGGAGTTAAACACAAGCAATATCAAATAAGTTTGGTAGCGGCGACAAGATTTGAACTTGTGACCCCAGGCTTATGAGTCCTGTGCTCTAACCAACTGAGCTACGCCGCCCTATAAACTTGTTACATGGACAGCAGTGAATATACCATGTTTTGCCTCTGTTGACCAGCCAGCTGGAGGGCATTAGGCAATAAAAAGAACCCTTTGCGCATGAAGGGCTCTTTTATGGGAGTTTGATCGAGTAGGTTTACAAAGATGAGATTAGATCGTCAAATTGTGAAACTGCCTGATCTTGGGTTTGGGCGAACTCGTAGGCGAGTTGTGATTTCATTGTGTGTAGTTTCCTGTGTTTTATTTTGTTGTTTGTTTTGTCATGACAACACTAAGTATTATACACGAACTTGCTAATTTGTCAAGATTATTCTTCTAGAATGTCTCGGGCGTGGGGGAAATTCTCTCTAAAAGCGGCCAATGCCCGACACATCCTAGTCTTAACGGCACCTTGGGTTGTACCTAGTATCTTAGCTGCCTGTTCGTTACTCAAATCTTGGAAGACGCGGAGATATAGGACACGCCGGTGGGTGGGCGAAAGCGAATCAACCATGTCTATAAGATCCTGATGCATGCCGTCGGTTATAGCCAGAGTGTCGGTATCTAGGGCTTCGCTAACGGCCAACTCGCCCAGTACTGCATTGTCATGCTCAACCGGGTCGGGGAGCCGAGACTTCTTGTCGTAAAAGGTACTTACGCAGCGATACATAATCTTATGAAGCCAAGTTTCAACTTGAGCATCACCGCGGAACTTAGGCAGGTACTTGTAGGCGCGCAGGTAGGTTTCTTGTAGTATATCGGCAATCTCGTCGTCGGTGCCCTGCGAACGAACCCTTGCCG
The DNA here is from genome assembly GCA_030916945.1 of Patescibacteria group bacterium. Classification (GTDB taxonomy): domain Bacteria; phylum Patescibacteriota; class Saccharimonadia; order Saccharimonadales; family JAUPVS01; genus JAUPVS01. Next base: position 8,634 of record JAUPVS010000004.1, on the reverse strand, counting down.
AAGAGTGTAAAAAGTCTTCGGTGACGGCTACCATGGCACCAAAAGCCTGATTGGCCTGTTGTTTGGCCGCTTCGGCATGAACACTGCCTGGCTTGCAGTTGGCATACTCCAGCATGTGGGCTTGGGCCTCCCATGCTAACAGGGTGGCTTCGCTAGGAGTAAAGTTTTCGGCGCTTTCTGGGTCAGACGGCATAGTGAAGATACTCTACCACATTTCCCACCGATGTTGTATAAGTAGCTTTCATCTGGTATGCTATAGCTTGCTCAACTCGACGCGGGGTGGAGCAGTGGCAGCTCGCGTGGCTCATAACCACGAGGTCGCAGGTTCGAGTCCTGCCCCCGCTACCAAGAGAAATTTGGAACCGTCCTAAAAAGGGCGGTTTTTAATTTCTCTTCGATGGAGAAGACTTGAACCGTAGGGCGTAGCCCAGGTTCGGTCATCAAAGCCACGCGCAGGAATATATTCCGAGCATGGCTGTAGATGTGCGCTGGCCTGCCCTTAAAGTCGCCCAACTCTCACAACGACTTCGTACCTTTGACTAATTAGCAAAGTGATACTATAATTGTGTTTTATGGCTGATATTGAACCGTTTCACCTCGAACAAGCTGAAGAAGTCGATGCGACTATTCGACGTTTTGTTACTCAGGGCCGGGCCGTGATTGATGCTGTACGCAGCCAAGATGCCTCTACACCCGACTTGAATGCCTGGTATCAGAACTTTTGTGCCGGTGCTAACCACAGGTTTGGCGCGCTACTCTATATGTATGCAAAATCTGCGCCAGGTGTTAAGCGTGACCTTGTGCTGGGTACAAACTCCGATAAGATTTATGGCCCCAGATTTTGGCGAACGGAGGGTACCACTCTACTTCATACAATTTATCAGGTTAGACAAAGAAACCGCAGAGGCATCGTACTGGGAGCGTTGCTGCAAATTGATAATCCGCATTCTCCCGTATTAGAGGGTAAGGTAAAGGTTCTAGATAGCCCAGATTCCCAATTATCAGTTGATTCGTTTATGGATCCCTTCGGGGGTGTGCTGTTGGATAGGGACGGTGTGCAGGAATTCAACATGAGTGCGGTAACTGCTCTAGGAATAGCCGTATCGGCAATAGAATCTATGCCCGGGATTTTGCCTGTTTCTCCGGACAGCCCTGCGTCACCAGTTATCGACGTACCACATGGAGAACTGCCACCTAGCTAGTTCTTCCAAAGTAAGTTTAAGTTCAACCTGTCTAACACATGTTTCGGTTATATCTGGCGTCTGATATGCTAATTGGATGAGTGAAATAGTTCGAGCCCAAGAAGTTCCAGCCTATACCATGATGACTGGTGAAATTTATGACCTCATCTATGCTGACAAAGATTATCAAGGACAGGCAGCAAAGTTAACTGAACTCATAGACTCCAACTGTGAATCGGGTGGCAACCGAGTGCTAGAAGCTGCTTGTGGTACTGGTACCTATATGCAGTTTCTTGACCCGCACTTCTCTGTCGACGGGTTTGATTTATCGGCCGAGCAAGTTGTGGCCGCGAAAAAACGGCTACCAGATGCCAGAATTGAAAAAGCTGACATGCTAGATTTCGATATGGGCGGGCAATATGACGCCGTACTCTGTTTGTTCAGTTCAATTGGATACTTAAAGACAAAAGAGAATCTTGATAAGGCTATAGCCAACATGGCAAAACACACCTTGCCGGGCGGCTTAGTTATAGTTGAGCCTTGGCTTAGAGCCGAAGATATAAAGCCTGGTCATATATCCATCGAGCAAGGTAAAAATGAACAACTTGCTGTTCAAAGAATGGGCAAGTTGGTGCAAAAGGGTACTATCTCTTCGCTGGCCATGCACCACATGATAGGTACTGAAAGGGGAATCGAGCACTTTGTCGAGACTCATGAACTTGCTGTTTATACCGACGAAGAGTTTACTGACGCATTCCACAAAGCAGGATTAAGTATAGAAATTGACCCCGAGGGGCTAACTGGTCGCCGCCTTTGTATTGGTAAAAAACCAGCGCAGTAAGGTCCTGTTACTGCTACCAAGCATACCGAATTCTGAAAAAAGTCATCATCTTTTGATATGATGTGCTCATGAAATTACTACTCTGCTCAGAAGGTTTTCACACACCCAATACCGTACAAGCCTGCGTTGATCTGGTTGGTAAGCCCAAGGAAGAGATCGCGGTCGCTGTCATTAATGAAGCATTTGCTCCTGAAGAAAATGATAAGCGGTGGGTACTGCACAATTTAAACTGCGTGGCAGATAATTTTCCTGGCAGTTTTGACATTGTTGATCTGCTTGCTCTATCGATTGATGAGGTCGAAGCTCGTTTAGAAAAATGTGATGTTATTTTTGTGGTTGGAGGAAATACTGACTACCTAATGCATATTTACAAGAAAACCGGCTTTGATAAATTACTGCTAAAACTACTCGAAACAAAAGTTTATGTTGGCAGTAGCGCCGGCTCAATTGTTATGGGTAAGCGTCCTTCATCGGATGAATACCTAGAAGCATTCGGCAAAGAAAAAGATTTTGGAACAACCAGTTATATGGGTTTAGTAGATTTAGCGATTAGACCACACATGGATTCGTCCGAAGCCCCAAAGCGGCGAGAGGGTCTTTTGCGCGAGTCATCAAAAGGTTTGGATTTCCCTGTATATGGCTTGCGAGACGATGCGGCCATCGTTGTTAACGGCAACGAGATAAGCCTTATTGGTAGCATGCCCTATATTGTTGAGCCAAATGGCCTAGCCGATTCAGCAGAATAGCTCCGGCCCCGCGCTCCCTGATATAATCAGCTCATGACAACACCAACCCATCCCCATGAAGGAATCGAAAGAGAACGACCTGGCCAAGACTTTGAGTTAGGCCAATCGTTGGTTATGCAAGCCGGTGAATTAGTTAGGGGCATGCTGGCCAAAGGGGACCACACAACCGAGTGGAAACCAGACAACACGCCGGTCACATCAATTGATATTGCCGTTAATGAATTAGTGCTTGAAGGGGTGCAGGCTAAGTATCCTAACGATCGGATATATGGTGAAGAGCAAAGCTCTGATGCCGATAGGCCCAGTGGCTTTACTTGGATTCTGGACCCAATTGATGGGACTCAAGCACTGGAGCAGCGCGTACCAGCCTTCACGGTTTGTCTGGCACGCCTAGATACAGAGGGACGGCCACTGTTTGGAATTGTTTATAACCCTGTGCTTGATGAACTATATACTGCCGCGCGCGGCCAGAACACGGCTCTCAATGGACAGGACATACATGTTTCGGACAGGGACAAAATTAAGGGTGCAGCGATATTTATGGGTAGCCGCATGCACCACGATGTTGCCAGCAACGGTACTTTCTATGACCGCATCGAAACCCAAGGCGGCAAGGTGCACAACCCCCGTGCCCTAGCTTTTGGCTGTACTCAAGTTGCAGCTGGCCGGGCCGACGGTGCCCTTATTGGCATGAAAACACCATTTGAGGCTGCCGCTGTCGAGCTAATTGTAACCAACGCCGGTGGCACCGTAACCGATGTCTATGGCAACCCACCGGGACGTCTGGACGGAGACATACAGGGATTAGTGGTATCGAATGGTCTTATCCACGAGTCACTCTTAGAAGCTTTGAAGAAGTAATGGCTGAACACAAATAAGGTTTTATTGACTTCAAGGCAATAAAACTTGTTAAACCATATTTTTGAGCATACTATAGTACAAAAGGAGTTACTATGGCAGAAAGATCATTGATGGTTTACTCGGACTCTAGCGGGGGTTTATTAGAAGTTGAAAATATGTACTTAAGAGTTGATTTTGGTGATGAGCGCGAACACGCTCACTATGCGGTAGGGAATATATTTGAGCTAGAAACCTGGCAGCGATTTGACCCCACAAACGACAACCTTGAACCAAGCAAGATCCGTACTTTAGGCAGTTTTGGCACCTTGGCAGAGCTAAGAGATACCTATCAAAGCGAGCTAGAGCGGGAGTTAGAACGCTACGAATCAATTGAAACTTTGGTAGAGGCTGCCAACGAAGAACCGCCATTTGATTTCTTGGAAAGCCTTGCAGAAACACCTTATTCAGTTAAGAATGCTATCCATCAGGCTGCCATTGAAAGATTTAGTGCCGCTGCTATCGAACTTGGTGCCGACGAGGCAGTAATCGAGCAAGCCCAGAAGATCGCTGAGCAGGACTTTGAAAATGGCGAGAGTCCCGAATTCGTAAAACGTGCAGAGGAGACCCACGATAGGATTATTGACCGCGCACTGTGGCAACTGTTTGAAGGTTCACACGAAGCGGCTGATCTTTTATATGCGTCACTTGATTGGTTCTTGGCTTGCTCAGAAGCGCCATACACTGTGTACGTTACTGACGAAGAAGTCCAAGCCAATCTTAGAACGACCTCACCTTATCATTACCCGCGCGTAAAAATTAATCGACAGGAAGCACTTGCGGCTATAACCGACTCCCTAGCGCTTCTGGCCGAGTACGATGACGATAACACCGATTTTATAGAAGAAGATTTTCTGGCTCTGGCCCGTAACATTGTTGCCAGTGCAGAGGCCTAACTAGCCCTGAGGCCTAACCCGGATGCCGTTTTGGGCGAGTAGACGCCCGACCAGGCCGTGAGCGTCGGCGTGGTCTTTGGAAGGATCGTATTCTAAAATCTCTCGGGCAACATCCGCGTCGCTATAGGCGCCGCCCGATGCTGTCATTGCCCGCAAAAGATTCATCTTGTATAGGCTGCCGTAGACAACTGATTCGGTGGCGTTGGATGCCACCAGTTTGCTACCTGGCATGGCAATCGACGACACTAGTCTGGATCGGATAATCTCGGCTGCAAAAACAGTCGAATAGTACACTTCCGAGCCAGCCATAATTTCTCCGGGTGAGGTCACATGGCCTTGCAGTAAGCTACCCACCGCCACGGTTCCTGGTTTAATAATGCTATTGAAATCACTAACTATAACACCTTGAAGAGTTTCAGGATTATCTTCGCAAACTTGTTTGGCGTCGTCGTTGGTAAAAAATACCAGGCAGTTATTGCCAACCTTCTCAAACAATGGCATGTCGGGCCGGTTTAGTTCTTGCTCGAATCGTTCTAGGCCGCGCTCTAAAGCGCTCATGTCGCCACCCAAGCGGTGGTCGAGTACTCCTTGCATAAGTTCTAGGTCAGAGGTGGGTAATTGCATGACAGAACTGTATCATAGCCACGAACGGCTAAGCAAAAGCGTCAAAGCTCGGCAATTTCATTAATTTCGGCCACTAGCATCTGACAATCTTCGGGGTATAAAAGCGTCTGTAGCCCAACAACTTCTCGCTCCCAGTCAGCAAAATGTTCTCGGACAAATGGGTGGAGTTCGCCCTGGGCTTGGGATTTTTCAGACCTTACTTCGGGGCTTGGCAACGAGAGGTTTGTCCAGGCAGAAGTCACCTCGTTACCGACAACTGCCATGCCTAACTTGCGCTGGTATAGTTGTCGGGCACGTCCAGGGGCTAACCCGTAACCTCTTGTCACAATCAAGATTTCTTCACCTTGTTCGCTAGGGGACGTCTTGGTTTCTCCACGCACGCTATAGGCCAGGCGCGGAAAGACGCCAAACTCCGCCTCGACTTCGCGGCTTAGCGTGATGTTAACGCCGTTGTCGGCATTTTCAGAAAACCTAACACCTGACACACCCATCAAGGCTAGGCAGGCATCTTTAACCTGTTGATACGTAGATTTATCGATTAGCCTAACCGGACGACCTCTTTCAAACGTTGACATAATAAGCCTATTGTAGGCTAGTTGTTAAAAATATGGTAGTAGCTTGTAAATGTGGGCATTAGTGAAATAATGAGGTTATGAAGAAACTCTTGATAGTTGTAATAGTTATGGTGGCAGTTGGTCTTGGTGCCTGGCAGATACTTGGTTCCTTGCAATCCAGCAGCGATACGTCCAGTTCTGAGGTAGGTTCCAGTGTGGTTGCGCCGGCTAGCGCAACCGTGAACTTGAGTAATACTGGCCTAACCAAGGTGGGGCCGGAAGTTTATAATAAGACCGACACCGTCATACTAAATCTGTCCAACAACCAGATAAAAACACTGCCGTCAGAAATGGGTAAGATGACGAAACTACAAGATCTTAACCTTAGTCAAAACCTACTAGAAGGGTCGCTGATTGCCGAGGTTCGCAAGATGCCTCTAAGAAAACTGGACGTCAGTAATAATAATATGACTGGTATGCCAGCCGAGATTGGCCAGCTCAGTAAGCTAGAGACGCTTAACTACAGTAATAACAAAATTACCGGTTTGCCCAACGAGCTCAAGAACTTAAAGAACAACCTTAAAGAATTTAACCTTACGGGTAATCCACTGAGCGCCGAAGCCATTAGCAAGCTAAAAGCCGACTTACCCAACACCACAGTTATTTACTAGTTGCTGAGCCGCTTTTCGATATTACTAATCGGGTCGTACCAGCCTTGTTCTAAGACGTAGGCCTGAATCTTTTTGTCGACGCCGAACAGCACGAAAATACCAACTGTAATAAAAAGAATCCCAACTAGTTTCTTGAACCAGCCATTAGGGTTGCTCAGCCAGCGTAGTTTGCTCAAGAAAACCTGCCCCAGGTAGGCAATTAGTAAAAGGGTGATGCTCATGCCCAAGGCATAAGCAATTAGGTAAATCAGACCCTGCGCAAACGATACCGGTAGAATCGTCGCTACAATCAGAGCGTAAGTTGGGCTACAACTACTAAAGACTGGACCCAGGGCCACGCCAATTAAGATGGCTCCCCACAATCCCTTGTGTTTATAGGCCTTACCTAAAGCGGCATTAGAAGTGGTAAATAACCCAGACCGCGACGACAGAACTTCCCAAGCTTTAGGCCAGACGTAATTAATACCCAGGGCAATGACAATTAATCCCGAAACAACTTGCCAGACAATTTGTGGCACTCCCAGCAAAACGGTCGTGGCCTTAATAAGCAGCGTAAAGCTAACCACCGACAGGGCTAAACTTAGAGCAATAACTAACGGCCGCAACCACTGATGGGTAGATTTTTCTTCATCATTCTCTACCAATGAGCCACCGACGATAACTGGTAGCAACGGCAGCACACAGGGGGCCGCAATCGTAAGTACGCCGGCGATAAACGAAAGAATCAGCAGAGCCATTATAGTAGCTGTTGTTTGATGGCATTAAGGCTGGGGTCTTGGTAGGCGACAAACTTATCAACCAGGTTACCTTTGTCGTCGATTTTTACCACCGTGGTCTGCAAGGTTACGCCATACTTTTGGCGGAGGGCCTGATTACTGTCGTAGTCGACCTTGATAATTGTCACACCGTTTGGCACGCCATCTTGCTTGATGCTGGCTTCCAGATCACGACACTGCGGGCACCATGGAGCATGAAAGAACAGTAGTTTTGTGCCAGAAGTCTGAGAAATAGCCGCGCTACTGTAGTCGATGTAGGCGCCGGGTTTTGAATCGTTAGTAACTGGTGGTGTAGTAGCTGCGGTTGTGGACTGCTGAGTTACTTGTTCCATAGCTTTTTCTGGTTCGCTACTGGTTAATAGGTAAATAACACCAGCGCCGATCAGAACAGTTATTATGCCAATGGCCATTAAAAGCTTCTTATTCACCCTATAAGTATAGCCTAAAACTATTATGATCATGCTTGCAATATTATTAGTCAAGCCGGACTATGGAAGTAGCATGAGCGTTGAAATACAGCCTAATGTCATGGATATCCACCGCGCCTTTGCCGGCACCGAGCTTGGGCAGGAGCTGGCGACGCGTGTTCGCTATGAACGCTACAAGGACGAGGGAGTTACCAATGAACGCTGGCAAGAATTGCTTGGAGCAGATGTTAACAATCTCTTACATATGCCCCTAACGCGAGGAATTGCCCGGGCTATAAATCGTAATTTGCGCCGAGATCAACCTGGATTTTTGACATCACACGAAGAGCAAGTACTAGAAACTGCCGCCATTATCCATGATTGGGCCGAAGTGATTGTTGGTGACATAACTTACAGCAACAAAACAAACCAGGATGAAGCGCAGGAGCGAAACCACCTGCACAAGATTATAGAAGATGTCGCCCAAATGCAGCCGCAATTGGCTGGTTTAATCTTCGAGGCCGCCGAAGGAGTTGTCTTTGATGACCACACCAAGCTCGGCAACATATTCAACACGGTTGAACGGGTTGGTTATATGAGGACTGCTCTGAGGGCCTCCGAACATATTTATGCCGGAACGGCAGCCGACTGCGAAACCGGCTTTAGATGGCTAATGGCCGATGTGATTTGCAACCATGTAGTGACTCTAGTACAGCGGGCCGACCAGTATGTGCCGGTGCAACGTTACCTTGACGATAGGGCAGATTACATCGATCGTGCCTTTGCTGTAATTGAACCGACTGACTTTGATAACTATGACGATGTCACTAAGCCGGTTAAGCGGTTGGCCTATAACGAGGCGCTGGCCGCTTGGGCTCAGACTACCAGTACAGATTGCCAGACTGCCTAAACAGTTCTATAGTCAGGGTAGGAGGAAGATGATATGACTTCCGCAGTTACTCAAAAAGTTGATCAGTTTTTTCGCACCTACCCGCAGCGTTCTTACCCCAAAGGCCAGATTTTGGTGTTTGCCGGCGAAGA
>JAUPVS010000026.1 GCA_030916945.1 Patescibacteria group bacterium | reverse complement strand
TTCTAGCGGATTATTGTTAGCCGGGTAACCAGCTCGACCGCCATCTAGCGCCCGCACTCGAAAGGCGTGCACCGGAAAGAACGACGGCTGATAAGAACCGCCATTGAATGTAATACGGACGATGTAGGTGTACTTACCGTTAGCGTCCGGTACGACTGAGTTCTTGGCACCAGCTGGGATGTCGGTATCATAGTTGAGCCAGGGCTGGTTAATCGTTTGGCCAGGCGAAGCCAAGCAGGCATCAACGGCATAAGTGCCATCGGCTTGATAGCCACACAGGGTTACCTGCATCTCCGACTCCATACGAGTCGGGTCACAGTTCTTGTCACGAAAGATGTTACACGGCTCGATTCTGAAACGATGAGTACTTTTGTCGGGGTTACTAAACGACAGCTTGGCATAAGCAATTGGCGCTTCTAGGGTGTTGGTATAGGTTGCGTCGACACGATACTTAGAGATTTCCATCAAAATACTGTCGGCGCCAATAATATCAGGGTCAGTGACTGAATCTTGAGCGGCGTAGGTTCGGTTGCCCAGAACCATAAAGCTGGCCACCAAAACTAACAGAAAACCAACGCCCTGCCATAGTTTTGGCCGACGCATTACCCCGCCCATTACAGTGTCCCGCCTTTTTTGTCGGCATCACTAGGCTGGCCAATAACTTGCTTAGCCTTAACTTGGGTCTGGAGATTTTTAACATCATCAAGTTGCGCCTGCAGACTAGCCCGCGTCGCATCGGTGGCCTGAGCCAACTGGGTCTGGGCCAGCTTTAGGGCCTCGGTCAAAGTTGCCGCCGCCGCTGTAAAGTCACCTTGCAAGGTCTGTATGCGGACCTTTTCAACCAACAACTGCACCGGTTGACCCTTGCCAGTCTTTTGGGCTTCGGCCAAAGCCTCGAACGCACAGCTATAATCTTGTTTGCCAATACAGTAGTCTTTGATGCGCTGCCAATAAACATACTTGGTAGCGGCGTCCTTTTGTTTGTTAGCAACTTCTTTCATGGCCACTAAAGACGTGGCCGTATCGTCCGACGAAAAGGCGTTGTTAAAGCTTACAAAGTCTTTGTCGTATTTATAGGGCTTGGGTTTAGTGAGCTGCTTATAGCCAAACCAAGCGACCGCTGCCAGTACACTTATGCCAACAAAAATTAGCAACGCCTTTTTGAGGTGATGTCGGCTAACTGGACGAGGTTTAAACTTCTTCTGCATATGATAAGCTCTAGCTTTATTATAACTATAGCGCACTCCCCCGCTTGAGCCAACCTGACAAGACGGCGTTAAGCCGCAACCATGGCCGCAGTTTCTGACTGCGGCGCACTAAATAGCCTGACCCGGCCGCAACGCCGACATTTTATTTCTATGTAGCCGCTAAACGTTGGACTCTTAAATAGTAGCTTGCCGCAAACGCAACGATACTCCTTAAAATTCTCGCCTGGTAATTGATATGATGATTGGTTTGATGGTTTCATGCTTATAGGTATATGGAAGCAATCTTAAAATCTTCTTAATTTTGGCAAAAATAATAGCATTGTGCATAAATAGTTAAGAATTATTTAAGATTTGTGTTGTTAAATACGGGCAGATGAGCAAGGTTTTAGTCGTCGAAGACAACGCACCACTCGCCAAAAGCCTTCAGGGCTGGCTGCAAAAACACCACGAGGTAACGTGGGTGGCGTCCGGTCATCTTGCCATCAAAGAGCTCGAGCAAAACAGCTACGACTTAATTTTGCTCGACCTTGGCCTGCCCGACATCCCCGGTCAAGAGGTCTGCCAAACAATTCGCGGCAAAGGCATCAAAACCCCGATTATGGTTCTAACCGGCATCGATACTGTTGGTACGCGCGTCAACCTACTCGACTACGGCGCCGACGACTACCTGCACAAACCGTTCTACGTTGGTGAAATGCAGGCTCGCATCCGTGCCCTACTACGCCGAACCAAGTCCACCGCCGCCAATATCTTACAAGTCGGCGACCTTAAACTTGATACTACCAAGCGCCAGGTTGAACGGGCCGGTCAGCCAATTGTGCTACGTCGCAAGGAATTCGACATTCTTGAATACCTAATGCACAACCACGGCACCGTTGTTACTAGAGCCATGATCATCAACAATAACTGGGAAGCCGGAGCCGATCGCTGGAACAATACCGTTGACGTCCACATCAAATACCTCCGCGATAAAATCGACAAACCATTCAAACATCACCTCATCAAAACCGCTTACGGGGTTGGCTACATGATTGACGATAGCGCCTAGGCCGTCAGTTGGCGTAGTCCGGTTAACTTAATTCACTACAGAAAGGAGACGCCATGCAAGATGTCATCACCAGCATCCTCACCGATGCTACCGCCCGCGACACCGCCGCCATCGAATCAACCCTGATTCACCAGTCGGTGGCAACACCCTGGGTAAACTAAATGGGTGGGCTGGTTGCTACTTGTGACCAGCCCAGAAATAAGGAACAATTCAGTCATGAACAATTTGTACCAAATCCTCATAGAACCACGTAGTTCGAGTAAAGACTCACGGAGCCGAGAACTAATTTTGAACTATGTGCTTCTTGGCTTAATTACTTTATCTGCTACAGAATTGCTTACTTCTGCTTTTGGTTATCTATTCCTTGACCAGCATTACACGGGGCTAAGACTTGTGTCTATGCTAGTTACCTTTTTAATCTTCACGGGGCTATACTGGATGGCTAGATTTCGATTGAAACAACGCCTGGTATCATATGTCATCATTATCATACTCCTAATCGCATCTTGTTCCGTCGTGGCTAATTGGGGTAACTTAACTCCCACAGGTATTCTTCTGTTCTCTCTTGTGGTTGTGATGGCGGGCGTTCTGCTGGGTTCTCGTTATGCACTTTATTCAGCAGTAGCGAGCATGGCTATATTGGCCACTCTTGAATACCTAAAAGCCGCTGGTGTGCTTCATCCTAATCTAGCTTGGATGGAGCGGCCGTCTAGCATGAGTGATATCTTGGGGTTTTCAATTATTTATGCCGTTATCGCCTTGGTTTCGTGGTTATTCAATAAGCAGATGGAGCAGTCGTTGGCGCGCGCTCGTCAGTCCGAGGCAGCCCTTAGCAAGCACAACGAAACACTTGAGGCGACAGTCAAAAAACGAACGCAGCAGCTCGAAGCCGAACAGCTAGAGAAGGTTCAGCAGGTCTATCGCTTTGCCGAAATGGGTAGAATTAGTAGCGCTCTATTCCATGATCTAGCCAACCACTTAACAAGTGTTTCTTTGGATATCGAGGGCTTGGACAATAGCAAACAATCCGTCTTGATGCGCCGAATTCAGTCAGACATCCGCTATGTTGATGATGTCGTCCAAAGGGTTCGTCTGCAACTTCGTGGTCAGGGGTCGGTTGAACAGATAAAGGTAGCCAATGAGATTAACAAAGTGGCCCGCATATTGAACTATAAATTGGTTCAATCTCATATCAAGCTTAGCGTTCAAGACTCAGCTAAGCCGGTTGTCTGGCGGGGCGACGTTATCCCCTTTCGCCAGATCATCAATAACCTTCTAACCAACGCCGTCGAGGCTTACGAAAAAAGCCGTAGTCCCAAACGGCAGATTGTTGTAAGCATTAGCCAGGATGATAAATTCGTCACTCTGGACGTCACCGACTGGGGCATTGGCATTCCTGCTCAGCAACAAGCCAAGGTTTTTGAACCATTCTTTAGTAACAAGGCGACCGGTACTGGCATTGGTTTATACATTGTGCAACAGATTGTGGAGCGTGATCTTGGCGGCACCATCGCCCTGACCAGCCGTCCTAAAGCAGGCACCACCTTTACCGTAAGGCTGCCCCGCCATGCCCCAAAAAGCTAAGCTTAGTCAAGCCCGCCAACGAGCCATCGCCTACTTAAACAGCCATGATTGCTTTACATCACAATCAAGCCCCAACCCTCAGAACTGGCAACCACGCTATCAGTACAAAACTACATTTATACCGGCTTTAATTCTTGGTTGCCTGACTGACATCGATGAAACCAAAGAATTACAGTCATCACTCAGCCAATTCCTGCTTAAACAGAAGTCAGCGACTTGGTCGTTTAACTACTGGTCGCGTCAAAGCCCCGAGTACAACCGAATACCCTACCCAGAAGATCTTGATGATACCGCCTGCAGCCTAATCGCCCTGCATAGCTATAATCCAGTGCTAGTTTCACCCCGAGCCCTGGCTGGTTTTGTTAAAACACTTGTCGCTACCGAGGCTACGGTTGGCGGCCCTTACAAAACATGGTTATCGTCTCGGGCTGGCTGGCAGGATATCGACTGTGTTGTTAACGCCAATATAGCCTACGCTGTCGCGCTGGTCAGTAACCGCCTGCCTAATCTTGACCGATACATCAACCAAGCCATTATCTCTGGCGAATGCCGGTCACCTTACTATTCATCAGACTTTGCCGGCTGGTACTTTTTGGCCCGGGTTTGCCCCCAGGAAAGCCAACCACATTTAGCCAGCACCATCCAGGCAGGTTGCCAAAAACTGCCACCAAGCGGTCTACACACTGCTCTCGCCTTGCAGTCGCTTTGCCAACTATCGGCCTATCCCAACCTAGCAGAGGACCTCGCTCAACATCTCTTACAACAGCAACAGGCCGATGGAAGTTGGCCGGCCGCCGCGTTCTGCCTCGACCCCAAACGTAACGGCAAACAATACCATGCCGGCTCAAGCCCCCTAACGACCGCTCTGGCCTTACAAGCTCTAACCAGTTTTAAGGGCTATAGCGATCAATTGTCGCGAGCCATCGGACGCCGTGCAGCCACAGCCAAAACTGACTCTGTTCATAATTTGATTGTAAGCCAAGCCCGGGCTAGTTTTAGTAGCTTGCAGCCCGACTTGCGCCAGGCTTGCCAACAAGCCCTCTCGTCACTGCTAGCGGCCGACTCCAAACACCAGATTACCCTTCTACCTACATGGTTTTCGGATAGTCTGGCAAGTAAACCGCCTACCCTGCCATTCTTAGCTAAACTAGGGCTGGCCAATCTATACGGCTGGATGGCCTATACAATTTATGATGACTTCATAGACGAAGAAGGCCAACCCAAACTGGTTTCGGTTGCCAATGTTTGCCTACGCCAATCGCTTATGACCTTTCAGCGTGCCCTGCCTAGCAATGCCGACTTTCAAACCACTGTTTTGCGGACTTTCGACACAATT
>JAUPVS010000025.1 GCA_030916945.1 Patescibacteria group bacterium | reverse complement strand
ATAACTAATATACCTTAAACGGTATATTTTAGCCATGTTCCCTTTTACAGCATAATTTGCTATGCTGGTATCTGTTAGAAGAAAACTTAACGGGGGCGATTAGCTCATTTGGCTAGAGCGCCGCATTGACGTTGCGGAGGTGACAGGTTCGAATCCTGTATCGCCCACCAATCACTACAAGGAATAATTATGGATCCCCGCCTACAACAACTTACTAATGACATCATCCGCTTAGCCGATCAGCTGGCTCGCGAAACTCGCGAAACCCAAGGCTACTTACAGCGCCAAGATATTGCTTCGGCTATCCGTAACACCGCTGACAACACTGATGAACTGCAGACTTTGGTGCGCCAGTACCAGACTCTGCTAGCCGAACTACAGCGCCAACCCCGACGTTAGAACACACTTATGCTTGCCCCGTACTGCCCTGAGTGGTACATTTCTTAGCATACATTCAGGAGGGTCAGCCAATGCCAGAGTTTCAAGGATTACCACTCAACCCAGAGGTCGAACTGCGCACTGCCGTCCTTGCAAACGACTATGCGACTCTGCACGCTTTCAACATAAAACAAATTATTGCGCCCTATGTGTCCCCATCAGGAAACCCCAACATCCCGGAATCAACTGCTGCCCATATACTTTTGAGCGAACATAAAAAGGCTAAGGAGGCCTTTTGCGCAGAACGTAACGCCGGCCATTACAACGACCTTGAATCAACCGTAGCTCACGGTGTTACAGCCCTAATATTTGAAGCGGCAGTTAGTTCGGTTGAGAAAGTCTTCCCAGAAGATGCCCGCAGTACCGAAATGCCCGTGCTTGAACCATTGGGCTGTAACTCCCGTGGTTCTGAAATGTTCTGCCTGCGTTTTTCGGAAGGACACTTTAGGATACCTACAGAGGTTGTTGTCCCGGTAGTCGACTTCTTCCCAACCGAAACAGAGCCCAGCGCGACTCCCCAAACGGTACCAGCACGCCGCGGACCAGCCGAACCGATGCCCTGGGTCATTCCCAATCCGGCCGAAAAACCACTTGACCAACGGGTGCTATGGCTGCCCCAAACCGAGGTTGTTCGCATCCATGCCGACGGCGGCGAACTGTGGCAAAACCCCAACTTCACGCCATTGGGCATACCAGTAGAAGCCAACTAGCGCCGGTAGCTCTCGCAAATTCGTTGTAAGTAACGAATATTGTGTATCGACGTTAACGTTCCAGCTAACGGCTCTTTAACCTTGAACTGATGACACAAGAAGCCGCGACTGTAGCCAGACTGGCAGGTCGTACAATCACAGCCCGGATCAATGACCGATGAATCATCAATGTATTTGGCATTGGTCAGGTGGATTCGGGCGTCGCCTTCCACCCACGCTGTACCATGGCGCGCATTGCGAGTTGGGATGACGCAGTCCAGCATATCGATACCGTGTTCAATGGCATAACGTAAGTCGATCGGGTCACCCACGCCGAGTAAAAATCTCGGGCGGTCGGCATCGTAAAGAGGACCTAAATAGTTCAGCATATCGTGCATCTCTTCACGACTCTCGCCCACCGACAGGCCCCCAATGGCAATGCCGTCGACCGGCAAAGACTGGACGATTTCTAGGCTGCGACGTCGTAAATCCTTGTCCAAACCACCCTGTACCACTCCAAATAACAGAGGCCGTTCTGCCTGAGTACATTTTTTGCTCAATTTCTGGAATTCAGCCAGGCTTCGTTCCAGCCAACGGTGCGTCCGCTCAAAAGCCTCTAAGGTTCGGCCTCGACTGGCGGCATCTAGGGCAACCACGTCATCAAAGGCCACCATCATGTCGGCACCTAGTTCAAATTGGATCTGGATCGACTTTTCCGGTGACAAAAAGATCTTATCGCCTGTCCGCGGATCTTTAAAGGTCACGCCGTCTTCGTTAATCTTATTAATATGCGCCAGCGAGAATACCTGAAAACCACCGGAGTCAGTTAACAGCGGGAGGCGTTGCTTGGTAAAGTCATGCAGACCACCCAGTTTATTGATAGTCCCCTCACCTGGCTGTAAGTGCAAATGATAGGTATTGGCCAGCACCACGTCAACGCCAGTACTCGCCACTTGCTCGGGAGTTAGGCTCTTAACGGCGCCTCGCGTACCATCGGGCATAAAGGTCGGTGTACGCACCAGCCCAGCCCTAGTCTGGAACGACCCGCTACGCTGCAGCCCGTCCTCATGAACCGTGTTAAACATTGTCTTCGTCATATAACTTGAATTATAACAGAGGTGAACGAAAAATCCTTAGCATATGACAAGGGGAACATCCGCAGGCTTAAGGCCGAGGACGTTCCCCAAGTTATATGACTAAGGATCTTAGCGGGTTGCGCTTATGGTTTTGCCTTGTTCGGCATCTGGAGCAGCTACAGTAATCCGGCCGTTGGCGTTCTGACTAATCTGGTAACCAGTGTTAGTAGCGTCACCTGTTTGCGGATCTTTTGGCAGAGCAACCAAGTACTTACCGTTGGTGCTAAGCACGCTCAGGTCGACCAAACCGGTACAGCTGGCAGCGCCAGTGGCACAAATGTCAGTTGCGGTGGTGGTAATCGTCGTTGGGATATTACCCTGGTTGTCGATGCTGTACTGATAAGCAGCGTTCAAGATGGTGTTAACATCGGCTTGGCGCTGCGAGTTACGAGTATCACCCAACTGTTTGTTCGGGTTAATGGCTAGAATTACGATACCGGCCAGGATGGCGATGATGGCCACCACTAGCAAAACTTCGATCAGGGTAAAACCCTGTTGTTGTCGTCGCAGTTTGATTTGACTCGTTAGTTTCATGATAATATATTCTCCTTCTTATGTTATGCGGCTAACGAGTAGCGCTAATTGTTTTACCTTGTTCGGCATCAGGTGCACTCACGGTTACCCTATTATTGGCGTCCACACTGATCTGATAATGAGCATCGTTAGTAGTCCCCGTCTTGGGGTCACGCGGAATGGCCACGATGTATTTGCCACCCGAAGTTAAGACCGTTAAGTCGACAAGTCCGGTACAGCTACCAGCGCCAGTGGCACAGATATCAGTTGCCGTACTTGTAATACCGGCCGGTAGATTACCTTGGTTATCAACACTGTACTGGTAAACGGCATTGAGGATTGTATTAACATCGGACTGTCGTTGGGCATTACGGGTGTCACCGAGTTGTTTATTAGGATTAATCGCTAAGATAACGATCCCCGCTAGGATGGCGATAATTGCCACAACTAGCAAAACTTCGATCAGGGTGAACCCTTGCTGACCGCTGTTACGTTTGTTTCTAAGTTGTTTTAGCATGCGTGCTCCTTTTAGTTAATAGCGCTTATAGAGAGAATAATACCGTAAGCATAAGCGTTATACAAGCCTAAAATCAGTCAGCGTCTTCAACCGGGCCACTAGGCGTCGACGGTGTCGTGTTGTCACTGGGTGTGGTGGTGTCCGTACTTCCCGGTGTAGTTGGGCCAGTCAGATCACCCACTGGCGCCACAAAGATGGTGTCAATCTGGCCGTTATCATCGATATGGATACTGATAACCGTGCCGTCGGGTGAAATACCAACAATCGTGTTGTCACCAAAGTACTGGCCGTAGGGTCCGCTTTGCCAGGCTGCCAGGTCTTCGACTGCCGGATGCCAGTTCCAGGGCGTCTGAGCACTGTTGAGGGGGTTACTTATCAGATTCTCGACCTGGGCGGCCGTGACGCTCTGATTGATGTTAGTTTTAAGAATAATAACCTTAACGGTTTTGGCATAGTACTTCTTTAGATCGGATGGCTTGTTATTATTAATAGCTGTTGTAACGTCATTAAAGGTTGCCTCTGGTACGGCCGCAGCGGCCGCTCCCCCACCCGACTTTACATTGGCAGCATTACCGCTCTTGGCTGGGCTATCACCGCCTTTATTAAAGTAACGCGCCCAAACCACACCACCAAGAATTAGCACCATAGTAACCACGACACCCCCCAATACAAGTTGCGGGCTGAGCGATTTGGTTTGTCGCCGTTTTGGAACCTTAGCCGTCTTTTTAACAGGCTTCTTTTTGGAACCAGGCGTTTGTGAGATTTTATATTGATCCATGCTCTTATTATAGACCTTTCTTTATGGGTTATCTTGCCAGCTACTGACTATCACCTGTGGTGTCACCTGACTAGTTGTAACGGTTAGGCGATGAACAAAGGTTTTGGTGCCTTGGGTGACCGTTCCGGTAGTAGTAATCGTATAAGCTGGCGCCGTTCCGGTGATGGCATAAGTACAGGTTTGACCGGTTGTGGCGTTAAGCGTCTGGCTGTCGCTGGCCGGGGTGGGCGTGGCGGTATTGGCAACAATTGCTGCCAGAGCTAGCTCGGCACAACCACTAGCCGCCGCTTTAGCATTGGCATTAGCCACTACGCTGTTGCTAGTGATGCTGGCGTTCTGGCCGGTTAATAGCAGGAAGCCGACGATAACTGTCACAATCGCGCCGAGGATCATAACGGTAATTAATACGACGTAGCCTCCTTGCTGGTTCTTTAGCTGTCTCATGGTATGGTCGCCGCCCCTGTAAATACTTTAGAAAATTGCAGTTCTTGGCGTTGTGAGGTGGTTCGGTAAGTTACAGTAAATCGAATTTGCACCGAACCCTTGGTTGATGGCAGGCTCATGTTGGTAAAACTAACGTTAGAGACAGTCACTCGATTATTGGTTAGGCTATTATTTATGGCTGGGCTGCCTTCGCTCATCTGCAGACGTGTAGTCGTGCCGTCGTTAACCAAACCAAACGCCGTTGGGTTGACCACCGCATTAGCCATCGTCAGAGTTAAATTGCCGCTGCTGTTACCGGCCGCCGGTGAAGCAATCGCCGTCGCTTGGCGGACCGTCTGCGTAATCAAAGCCATGGTGGCTTCTCCCTGATAGTTTACATCAGCAGTAATCTGACTAGTGGTCTTTTGAGCCGAGGCCAAGACTGCTAAACCAACCACAGCTCCAATCATGGTGGCGAAGATAGCCACATAAATCAGTAGCTCTATCAGTGTGAAACCAGCTTGTTGGGTGATTCTTTTCATCGTTTAATTATCCCAACTAAAGTCAAACCACTTAGCGCTCACACTTGGCCCGTTGGCGTTATGAATCGTCCAAGCATAGCCCACCGGTGTCGTATAAAAGGCATGCGTATTACCGTTATACATAATTGAATACAGGTTGTTTTGGGAATCAATCTGCAGCACCATGACATCGTTTAAGCCAGGTTCGGGCGCCATTCTGGTCTTAACGATTGGACTAGCCGAAACGGGTGTAGCCAATGGCGTCGCATCCCAGGTGTTGGTGGCACTCAGGAAGCGCTTAAACTTACCGCTGGTTGAGTTGTCCGAGTAGGCCGACACGCCGGTTGTGCCGAGCTGATCCTCGTAGCCCAGCTCCATGGTTTGAGCCCCACCGGGCGCTGTGGGAGCAGCTAAAACGTTATTGGTTGGCACGCTAACGTTAGTCGCTGTTACGGTGTAACAGTAAATCCGGGGCGAAGACAAACTGTCCTTATCACAGCCAATAAAGCCAGTACCGCCGGCTGGTTGGCCGGCAATCGCCACCGATGTCACAATGGAGCCACTAGGCTGGTTGGTTGACGTCATTGGCGTCCCCCAAGTCCCTGACCCGCTACCATTGGCCGTAAAGATGCGGAAGGTTGGCGTTCGATCGGTACTACCCCGTGTATAAATCAGGGCCCCTTGTGTACTAGCTGAAGCGCTCCATGAAAAGTCGACATTATGCGTCCCGTTGCTAGTACCATTTGTAGCGTGTGTCGTGTAGGCTGACCAGGCATTATTAGCGTAATAGCTTGATAGAGTCTGGTACTGCTCGCCCAGTAGCACCAACATGGCTTCGTTAGTACCGGGCCGAGCCTGTACAAACATCGAAGTTGGCGAGTCACTGCTATAGCCACTAATTGCCGGTAGCGAACCCTGGTTGCTCCAGAC
>JAUPVS010000017.1 GCA_030916945.1 Patescibacteria group bacterium | reverse complement strand
TTAGTGTTTCCCGCTTGCGGGCAATTTGTGGCTGAGGTAAGGATCAAACTGTAACAAGGGTGGTATTTCACCAGTGACTCCCCCAGAGCTAGCGCCCTGGGTTCAAAGTCTCCCACCTATCCTACACATGTTACAGCTCAACCCAATGTCAAGCTGTAGTAAAGCTCCACGGGGTCTTCTCGTCCTGCTGCGGACAGACGGCATCTTTACCGTCAATGCACTTTCACCGAGCTCTTCGTTGAGACAGTGCCCATATCGTTACGCCATTCGTGCAGGTCAGAACTTACCTGACAAGGAATTTCGCTACCTTAGGACGGTTATAGTTACCGCCGCCGTTCACCGGGGCTTCAGTTCACTGCGTAAACAGATTCCCTTAACCTTCCGGCACCGGGCAGGCGTCAGCCCGTATACTTCCACTTTCGTGTTTGCACAGACCTGTGTTTTTGGTAAACAGTCGCATGGGCTCCTTAGCTGCGGCCCCGTCACACTATCTACAAGAGACAGGTGATCGAAAGCTCAGCTTTCTTTCCGATATATACTATATTCTCAATCTCAAATTTGCTCGATAGACAAGTTCTGAAAGAAGTTACTAAACTTTTCAGAACCATCTGTTTTCAAAAAGAAAACTGGCAAGTCACACGCTTGTATGCAGTGTGACGGGGCAGACCTTATCCCGAAGTTACGGTCGCTAAATTGCCGAGTTCCTTAACGAAGAATCACTCGTACGCCTTGGTCTTCTCGACCTGAGCACCTGTGTCGGTTTGCGGTACGGGCGGATATGAACATAAGCTTGGACGCTTTTCTAGTCAGTGCCCTCACAGAACTCGCTCAATAAAGAGCTCGCATTCGTAGCCGTTAAACTACTTAGACGGATATAACCATGAATCCGCTCCTGCTAACACACCGCGCACTCCAAACAATTCATAACCGGTACGGGAATATTAACCCGTTGTCCATCGTCTACGCTACTCGCCTCGACTTAGGCCCGACTAACCCTGGGACGATTATCGTGGCCCAGGAAACCTCGCTCTTTCGGCGGGCAGGATTCTCACCTGCCTTGGGGTTACTCATTCCAACATTCTCACTTGATACCGCTCCACCGAACCTCGCAGTTCGACTTCGACGCTGATATCAACGCTCCTCTACCGCGCATATAAATACACGCTCGCAGCTTCGGTAATACACTTAGCCCCGTTACATTTTCCGCGCGAGATCTCTTGACGAGTGAGCTGTTACGCACTCTTTAAATGAATGGCTGCTTCTAAGCCAACATCCTCGTTGTTTAAGAAATCTCACCTCGTTTCCCACTTAGTGTATATTTAGGGACCTTAGCTGGCGATCTGGGCTGTTTCCCTTTTGAGCACGGAGCTTAGCCCCCGTGTTCTGACTGCCGTAGTTCCACAGTGCGTATTCGTAGTTTGACAAGGGTGGGTAATCTTGCGACCCCCAGTCCGAATCAGAGCTCTACCCCACACTGCTACCGTACGACGCTAGCCCTAAAGCTATTTCGAGGAGAACCAGCTATCTCCAGGTTCGATTGGCATTTCACCGCTAACCACAGGTCATCCGGGCGTGTTGCAACGCGCTACGGTTCGGTCCTCCACGTCGTTTTACCGACGCTTCAACCTGCCCATGGTTAGGTCACCTGGTTTCGGGTCTACTAACTAGTACTAAGGTCGCCCTATTCAGGCTCGCTTTCACTGCGCCTCCGCTAAATAGCTTAGGCTCGCACTAATCAGTAACTCGTTGGATCGTTCTACAAAAAGCACGCCGTCACCCCGAAGGGCTCCGACTCCTTGTACGCACATAATTTCAGGTACTATTTCATTCCCCTTCCGGGGTACTTTTCACCTTTCCCTCACGGTACTAGTTCACTATCGATCACAAGATATATTTAGCCTTGGAGGGTGGTCCCCCCAGATTCAGTCAGAGTTTCACGTGTTCCGACCTACTCGACAAACCCAAGTCTTTTGGGACTTAGGTGTGACTACCGAAGTAGTCACTCACAAAAATAAGGTTAGCGATACTTTGCATACCAGGCTATCACTGTCTTTGGCGCAACTTTCCAGATGCTTCTGCTCGCCTCGCTGATTTCTTACCTTATGCAACGGAGTGGTAGCCGTTGCTTCCAATACTGAACGCTGCCGAAGCAGCCCTCAATACTGGTTGTTTGTGATGTCACAACCCCTTTTAGATATTCATCTACCAATTTATCCATCTGAATTAACAGATGGAAACCTAAAAAGTTTGGGCTATTCCGCATTCGCTCGCCACTACTAACGGAATCGTTGTTTACTTTCTCTTCCTCAGGGTACTAAGATGTTTCAGTTCCCCCGGTTCCCGCATCCTATCCTATATATTCAGATAAGTGCACATGGACATAACTCCATGTGGGTTTCCCCATTCGGACATCTTCGGTTCAAAGGTTGCTAGGCACCTCCCCGAAGCTTATCGCAGCCTACCACGTCCTTCATCGGTATCTTGTGTCAAGGCATCCCTTATGTGCGCTTGAGTAACTTTTTACGATTGCGGTTCATCTTTTAACGGATGAACCATTTCGTACAATTGACTAGTTATTGGTGGTTACCAATAACTAAAATTTGCCGTTTATTTTGACGACACCTATCGGGTAGATAGTGTCGTCGACATCTCTCAATTGTTAAGTTGCGAAACTCACACAGTCTAGTAAACCCCACGGTTCTATGACTGTTTTGCTTGAGTTTACGCTAAAAGTTTGGTGACTTTTGTCTTGTTTAGTCACAAACCCTCGTGGCCTAAACTCAAGTGCTTGAACAGTTTATCACTTTAAACAGAGGTGGTCAACCCTCTTCTGATGTAATAAAGTCTACGTAACGACCCCTATTGAAGGTCTTGGTGGAGCGTCGGGGACTCGAACCCCGGACCCCCTGCTTGCAAAGCAGGTGCTCTAGCCAACTGAGCTAACGCCCCCAAC
This sequence comes from Patescibacteria group bacterium, assembly GCA_030916945.1. Lineage (GTDB taxonomy): Bacteria > Patescibacteriota > Saccharimonadia > Saccharimonadales > JAUPVS01 > JAUPVS01. The sequence goes on along the minus strand of JAUPVS010000017.1, from coordinate 19,980 downwards.
TCCCGAATGTCTAATTTAGAAATTCTAAATTAGAATTTAGGATTTGTATCTTTGGTGGGCGATGAGGGACTCGAACCTCCGACCTCGTCATTATCAGTGACGCGCTCTAACCAGCTGAGCTAATCGCCCGTACCTTGAATACCGATACAGGTTATACGATTTGCCCCTGTTAGTCAATCCGTACTGGGTAATAGTATGAATTATTAAATGGTAGTTCATAATTCTTGCGCCTATTTGCTTGAGCGTTTTACAATTAGTTCACTATGAAGAACAGCTCTAATGACCCCTACATAACCCAGTCTATGCTCGATCAGCGGCTCGAAGAAGTTAGCCGTAAAATTATTGATGATATAACAGAAGTAATTCGAGATTTTTCTGACCGGGTTGATGAACGTTTTAATAGGCTGGAAGTCAAGGTTGATAGGCTAGAGACTAAGGTTGATGCCATGGGCTTTGCCAATCAGGCAAGCGACGCACAAGTTACTCGCCACGAACGCTGGCATTATCAAGTAGCAAACAAACTAGAACTGACCTTCAACCCAGAAATTTAGGCAGTAAAAAAGCGCCTCTCGCAGGGGCGCCTTTTTAGACAGTGTTAAAAACTGGATAGTGCAAATCAAACGGTCAAAATCGCATAAAGGTGATATGTATGCCTACCGCTTTCAGAATAAATCCTGAGAGCGACTAAAGATAACGGGCACATTTTAATTTCCGTTATCAGGATCAACCATAGCTCCATGTAACTCCGTAGAGGTTACACAGGCTTATGTTCTCCCTAGAAAGGAGGTAATCCATCCGCACCTTCCGGTACGGATACCTTGTTACGACTTAACCCCAATCATCCCCCCTACCTTAGGCCTAGACAAGCTAGGACGTCAGGTATTGGTGACTTTCATGGTTTGACGGGCGGTGTGTACAAGACCCGGGAACGTATTCACGGTAGTGTGCTGACCTACCGTTACTAGCGATTCCAGCTTCAAGCAGGCGAGTTTCAGCCTGCTATCCGAACTGAGACCGGCTTTGATGGGATTTGCTCCGTCTCGCGACTTGGCAGCCCTTTGTACCGGCCATTGTAGCGTGTTTGTAGCCCCAGGCGTAAGGGCAATACTGACCTGACCTCATCCCCTCCTTCCTCCCCGTTACCGAGGCGGTCTGGTTAGAAAAATTCAACTAACCACAGGGGTTGCGCTCGTTGATGGACTTAACCAAACATCTCACGACACGAGCTGACGACGGCCATGCAACACCTGTCACTACGGCCCGAAGGCACTCTCTTCTTTCGAAAAGATTAGTAGGATGTCAAGCCTGGGTAAGGTTCTTCGCTTACCATCGAATTAAACAACACGCTCCACCGCTTGTGCGGGTCCCCGTCAATTCCTTTATGTTTTAGTCTTGCGACCGTACTCCACAGGCGGGATGCTTAACGCGTTAGCTTCGCTACGTATCGGGTCGATACGACACACAGCTAGCATCCATCGTTTACGGCGTGGACTAACGGGGTATCTAATCCCGGTCGCTCCCCACGCTTTCGTGCCTGAGCGTCAGTAATGAGCCAGTACCCTGCCTACGCCATCGGTGTTCCTTCTAATATCTACGGATTTCACTCCTACACTAGAAATTCCAGGTACCTCTCTCATACTCTAGCTTAGCAGTTCAAGTAATGGACATGAGGTTGAGCCTCATCATTTCACTACCTGCTTACTATGCCGCCTACGCAACTCTTTACGCCCAGTAATTCCGGATAACGCTTGGATCCTCCGTATGACCGCGGCTGCTGGCACGGAGTTAGCCGATCCTTATTCATCTGCTACCGTCATAATCGTCACAGATAAAAGCAGTTTACAACCCGAAGGCCTTCATCCTGCACGCGGTGTTGCTCCATCAGGCTTTCGCCCATTGTGGAAAATTCCCTACTGCTGCCTCCCGTAGGAGTCTGGGCCGTGTCTCAGTCCCAGTCTGGCTGATCATCCTCTCAGACCAGCTAATGATCGTCGCCTTGGTGAGCTTTTACCTCACCAACAAGCTAATCATGCGCAGGCCGTTCCCAAAGCGCATAAAGCTTTACTCCGAAGAGCACATGCGGTATTAGACACCATTTCTGGTGCTTATCCCTCACTTTGGGGTACGTTCCTACGTGTTACTCAGCCGTCCGCCGCTCGTCAGCACTCTCACACTACGTTGGAGTGAAGCACTAATCTAGAATTTATAAATTCGAAATTAGGATTTCTCCAGCGCAAAGTGAGAGCCTGTTACCGCTCGACTTGCATGTATTAGGCACACCGCCAGCGTTCATCCTGAGCCAGGATCAAACTCTCCAAAAAAGAATTTAACCTTAACTTCAGTCGAACATGTGCTCCGAAGAGCACACTGACTTCTTTTTAAAACAAATTCGAAATAATACGAAATTGACGTTGATTTGCACTACTCAATTTTTAACGTTCGTGCTTAGCGGTGCTTCTAAGGCAGTCCTCGGTTTTCCTTCTCCTACGGAGTTGGTCGACAGGGACACTTCAATAGAAACCCCAAAAAAGCTCCATTCATCTTACCTGTTAGATATTCTCGTGTCAAGACTTAATTACAGAGAATATGACGACTTTTTGTTGTAATTAATGCTACGCCGCTTATGCTTTAGTTTTCTTGGGAGCGGCCGCAGCGGGTTTAGCGTCTTTGGGTGGCGCTTCATCGAGCGGTAATTCGGCGTTCTCGGCGGCCTCTTCTTCCGGTGTGGCCTTCTTAACTAGCGCTAGTGAGACAACGCTGTCTTTGTCGCTCAGGCGCATGATGCGAACACCTTGGGTGGCGCGGCCGAGCGCTGGAATATCTTTCAGTCCCAGTCTAATGGTTTGACCTTGTTGCGAGATGATGATCACTTCTTCGTCGTCGTTGCTAGAGAGCGCCTTTACGCCCACCAGGTCACCGGTCTTGGTGTTGACCACGGCCGAACGGATACCAACGCCACCACGAGCGTGAGCCGTAAACTGGCTGACCTTGGTGCGCTTGCCGTAACCGAACTGGCTAATCACAAAGATGTTGGCGTCGTCGGAAACGATATCCATGCCGATAACATGGTCATTTGCACGCAGGCGGATACCGCGGACACCGCGTGAGGCGCGACCCATTGGGCGAGCGTCTTTTTCGTCAAAGCGAATCGCCTGACCCAAAGAGGTCGAGATGATCACTTCATCGCTACCACTGGTCATGCGAACCCAACGCAGTTCATCGCCTTCGTCGAGGTTAATGGCGATCAAACCGGACTGACGAACGTTCTGGTATTGCTCAAATGGCGTCTTCTTCACAACTCCTCTAACGGTACACATAATCAGGTTAGAAGCTTTGTCCTGCTTAGAAACGTTGATAATTGAGCTAACCTTCTCTTCTGGCTGCAGCTGTAACAGATTAACAATGGCGACGCCTTTGGCACTCAGGTTAGTAGCCGGCACTTCGTAAGTCTTGAGACGGAAGACTCGACCCTTGTTAGTAAAGAATAGTAGGAAGTCATGGGTGCTGGCGTTAACAACGTGTTCGATCATATCCTCTTCGCGTGTGACCATGCCACGCTTGCCTTTACCGCCCCGACCCTGACGGCGGTAATCGGCGATAGAACTACGTTTAATGTAGTTGGCTGATGTAAGCGTTACTACAACTTGTTCGTCTGGGACCAAATCTTCGTCGCTCATTTTGCCCAATTCTTGCGGGATAACCTTGGTGCGGCGTTCGTCACCGAACTTCTCTTTCATCTCAAGGATTTCTTTCTTCACGATCTTCAAGATTTCTTTGTCGCTGGCCAAAATGGCTTCTAGCTTGGCAATTAGCTTAAGGAGTTCGGCCAGTTCGTCTTCGATCTTCTGACGTTCCAGCCCTGCCAAAGCCCGCAGTTGCATGGCCAAGATGGCCTTGGCTTGGATTTCGCTCAGGTTGAACTTATCCATCAGGTTGGTTTGGGCTTCTTCGGTGGTCTGGCTGGCCCGAATGATGGCGATAACTTCGTCGATGTGATCGAGGGCAATCTTAAGACCTTCTAGGATATGAGCCCGTTCTTTAGCCTTACGCAGCTCGTACTCGGTACGGCGGCGGATAACGTTCTGGCGGTGCTTAATGTGCTCCTGAAGAATGTCAGCCAATCCCAAAACACGTGGTTGAATACCGTCAATTAGGGCCAGCATGTTGTAGTGGAAGGCGGTCTGCAGCGCCGTCAGCTTATACAACTGATTAAGAAGCTTTTTAGGGTAGGCATCTTTCTTGAGGTCAATAACGATACGCACATCGCCGCGCGAACTTTCGTCGCGAATGTCACTAATACCAGTGATTTTCTTTTCGTGAACCAGATCGGCAATTTTGATAATCATTGTCTCTTTGTTCACCACATACGGAATTTCGGTAATTATAATCTGATGACGGCCCTTTTTATTCTCTTCGATGCTAGCCACACCGCGCACCACGACGCCGCCCTTACCAGTGGCGAAGGCAGTTCGAATAGAATCTTGGCCGTAAACGATACCGCCAGTTGGGAAGTCGGGACCTTTAACGTGCTTCATCAGGTCGTCCAGAGTGGCATCGGGGTTGTCGATCAATTCAACCGTGGCATCAACAATTTCGTTGAGGTTATGGGGTGGTATGTTGGTGGCCATACCAACGGCGATGCCCATCTGGCCGTTCAACAGTAGGTTTGGCAGCTTAGCCGGTAGAACTTCTGGTTCCTGGCGGGTACCATCGTAGTTATCACGGAATGGGACGGTTTCTTTTTCGATATCGTCGAGCATCGCCTCGGCGTGGCGGGTCATCTTGGCTTCGGTATACCGGTAAGCAGCTGGTGGATCGCCGTCCATTGAACCGAAGTTACCTTGTCCGTTAACCAGCATGTAACGGAGTGACCACGGCTGAGCCATGCGCACCATCGAGTCATAAATGGCTGAGTCGCCGTGCGGGTGGTACTTACCCATAACTTCACCGACGATCTGGGCACTCTTGACGGTCTTGCCACCGGCGCTAATACCCATCTTGCTCATGACGTACAAAATACGGCGGTGAACCGGCTTGAGGCCGTCACGGACGTCTGGCAAGGCGCGCGCCACAATAACCGACATCGAGTAACGGAGATAGCTGTCTTCCATGACATCTTCGACTTTACGAAGCTCAACCACCCGCGAGTGACCGGTGTCCATCAGTTCGCCTTCGTGAATAGCCACCTGCTCCAATTGAGGTTCTTGCATATTTTCTTCGGGAGTAACGTTATCGTCAGCCATCTTAGACCTCAAATCCTAATTTAGAATTTCGAAATTCGAATTTAGTGCTTTTTGTCATCTAGATATCCAAATCCTTTACAAATTTCGCATGCGCTTGAATGAAGTTTTTGCGCAACTCCACCTCTGTGCCCATCAACTTGTTGAAGATAGCGTCAGATTTTTCGGCATCCTGAACCTTAACCTGAATCAAAACACGCTTGTCGGGGTTCATGGTGGTTTCGTAGAGCTGTTCGGCGTCCATTTCACCCAGACCCTTATAGCGCTTCTGTTCGTTAAAACCGGCTTGTTTGTAGCTGTCGTCGTCGGGGTTAATCTTGACACCTTCGGCCTTGCGGGCGGCAATCCGCTCTTCTAGAACGCGATCCAGTTCGGCCTCGTCGTAGATAAAGGTGTTCTCGCCCTTGCCTGGCTTAACCAGCTCAAACAGTGGTGGTTTTGCCAAATACAAGTAACCACCATCAATGATAGGCTTCATGAAACGGAAGAAGAAGGTTAGCAGCAAAGTACTAATGTGTGATCCGTCGACGTCGGCGTCGGTCATGATAATAATACGGTGGTAACGGAGGCCGTCCATGCTAAATTGCTCGTCGATGCCAACACCCAAAGCCTTAATAAGGGTGACAATTTCGTTGTTGCCAAGCATTTTGTCCAAACGGGCGCGCTCGACATTAAGCACCTTACCTCTTAAAGGAAGAATGGCTTGAGTTTTGCTGTCGCGGCCACCCTTGGCCGAACCACCGGCTGAGTCTCCCTCTACAATGTAAAGTTCAGACTGAGACGGATCTTTAGAAGAACAGTCACTGAGCTTACCAGGCAAGCCGGAACCTTCCAGCACGCCTTTACGGATGATGTTATCGCGGGCAGCGCGGGCGGCTTTGCGGGCGCGGGCCGACAGCAAGGCCTTACCGACTATCTTTTTAGCGACTGCCGGGTTTTCTTCTAGATAATAATTAAAGTGTTCGGCCATGACGGTCTCGACATAACCTCGAATTTCGGGGTTACCGAGCTTGTTCTTGGTTTGACCCTCGAACTGTGGATCGGGCATTTTAACCAAAATAACCGCTGTAATACCTTCGCGGGTGTCTTCGCCACTGAGGTTCTCTTCTTTTTCTTTTAAGAGGCCGTTCTTGCGGGCGTAGTCGTTAATTACCCTGGTGAGAGCCGAGCGAAAGCCAGTTAGGTGGGTTCCGCCGTCGGGGTTAAAGACGTTGTTAGCGAAGGCGTTGATGGTTTCGGTGTATGAATGGGTGTACTGCAAAGCCACTTCGACGGCCACATCCTTGACCTCTTTTTCGACGTAAAAAACGTCATCATCAACAACTTCTTTACCGATATTTAGGTGCTTCACATAGGATTGAATGCCGCCTTCGAAGTAAAAGCTACAACGATCGCCGGTGCGTTCGTCGTGAACGAAGGTGCGGATACCCTTGGTTAGGTAGGCTTGGTGGCGCAGATAGTCGACCACCCACTGGTAATCGATAACAACCGTCTCGAAAATGGTGTCGTCCGGGTAAAAGGTCATGATAGTACCGCTGTCGTCAACCTTGGCACCCTTCTTGAGTGGACCAGTTGGCTTACCGCGTTCGTACTCCTGGGTATAGATGTAGCCGTCTTTGTGAATTTCGGCCATAAACTTGGTCGACAAGGCGTTCACTACACTTGAACCAACACCGTGCAGACCACTCGATACCTTATAGCCACCGCCGCCGAACTTACCACCGGCGTGCAGAACAGTTAAAACCGTTTCAAGCGCACTCAATCCCGTCTTGGCCATTTTGTCGACCGGAATACCACGACCGTTGTCACGTACCCGAATACCGCCATCAGCCAGTAAAGTTACGTGGACTTCGGTACAAAAACCGGCGATGGCTTCGTCAACCGAGTTGTCGGCAATTTCTTTGATCAGGTGGTGCAAACCAACGCTACCGGTGCTACCAATATACATACCAGGTCGCTTGCGAACTGGCTCTAAGCCTTCAAGTACTTGAATCTGCTGGGCGTCGTATTCTTTTTGTTTGCTCACGCTGTAAATACCCTCAAAAGTCTCTCTTTTTACCTTCCCTGTTCTTGTACTTTATTATAGACGATTTGCGAGTTGTGCACAACTGTCTGGAAACTACTTGTACAAACACTTATAACTGTGGTTCAATAAGCAGTAGCGAAAAGGTAAAATAAACATCATGCCAAAAAGAAAAACTACATTTAAGCGACTGGTCAGTAACCTTCCCTATAATCCGAGCTTAATCAATCAGGTATCGTTCTATGCCAAACGCCTCAAGGACGAGGCCTCGGTACGCCGTTTGGGCTTTTTGTTCATGGCCCTGACTCTATTTGTGCAGATGTTTGCCGTTATCGCGCCACCGACGCCCAGCTCGGCTCAAGACGTCAACAACGACTTAATACCCGGCGGCTTTAGCACCCCTAGCCGGGCCATCGCCTACTGCGATGATGGCAGCAAAGACTTCGGTGCCATCCTAGCGAACTACGGCATTACCTGCGACAACCTGCGCAACGCCAGCACCAAAACGATTCGCTCCACCGATAACGGCGGTCAATTATATTCGATGGGTCGCCTGCCTTACGGCAAGCCCGGTGAATATCCAGTAAACATTAGTGGTCGCACCTACTATATGCGCCTACTACACGGCTGGGATAGCGGTCCTTATTCGACCTACAAAGTATTATCGGGCACTTCCAGTAACGGAATGCCTTTTATGATTCTGTACAACTGCGGTAACTTAGTGGTCGTCGGCAAACCAGTGCCACCACCACCGCCACCCGCACCCAAGCCAGTTAAAACATTGAACTGTAGCATCCTCCTAATGGATCACTACGACAACTCAACTATCAAAAAAGGCGAACGCGTTACCGTACTCGGTCAGGTCACCGGCACTAACCTGCCTCCCGGTCAATTAGTTGACTTTGCCTACGATTACGTTGATGCCAACACCGGCAAGCCAATGGTCAGCCCGGTTAATCATCGCGGCGTCGCCTTTAAGGGAGCGGCCGCCACCGATACGGCTGTGACGGTGTTTACCTTTAACACCCCTGGTCGTTACAACGTTCGTCTGGCCGCTACCGCCGACAACGGTGCCATCATCCCTGGCAGCTTCCAGGGTCAGTGCCTACGAACGATTAATGTTGAGCAGCCGCCGATCGACGTCTGTAAGGACATCCCCGGCACCCAAACTAACGAAGAACAATGTAAACCCTGTAAAGACGCCCCCACCAACGATAATATCGTCTGCGTCATCCTGGCCAAGACGGTCAGCAATGACACCCAAAAGATCCCTGATGCCGATGGTACCGAGGCCAAGGGCGGCGATACCCTCACCTACACCTTGTATGCCAAGAATACCGGTATTACCACTGTTAAGCGTTTTGTTGTGCAAGAAAATATCAGCGATATTCTAGACTATGCCGACGTGGTTGATCTGCACGGCGGCACACTCGGCACCGATAACGTCGTTAAGTGGCCGGCCACCGATATTAAGGCCGGCCAGACTATTCAAAAGAAAATCACCGTTAAGGTTAAGAACCCTATCCCGCAAACCCCGGTTTCTTCGGCTAACCCCGAAAAGTTCAACCTGGTCATGACCAACGTCTACGGCAACCCGGTTAATGTTAAGTTGCCACCGTCGATTCCAAAGACTACCGAACAACTTACCACCACCCTGCCCAACACTGGTCCTGGCACCAACATGATGATCGCCTTTACAGTTACGGCAATTATTGGCTACTTCTTTGCCCGTAGCCGTCTACTTGCCAAAGAATTAACCCTGGTTAGCCAGGAAGTTGCCACAGGAGTCTAATCATGAGCGAACGCCAACCCAGCCACGAAAAACAGGAGCATTTTAAAGCTCCCGAGCAACAAGCCGAGCACCACCGCCCTAAGGTGGAACATGAACACAAGCCCGAAGCCCAGGAACTGGCTCCGGTGGCCGAACTAGAACAAACCGCTAAAGAAGAAGCCTTGTTGGCCAAAGAACTAGTCCCTACCGAAAAAGCCGCCAAGGCCGAACCGACCTACGTTAACCGTGAACTCAAAGACCTGACCTTTGCTCGTACCATGACACGAGTACGCAAACGCCTATCAAAGCCCGATAAGGCCCTTAGTAAGGTCATTCACCAGCCAGTTGTTGCCGGTGTCAGTCGCGTGGGCGAAAAGACCGTAGCCCGCCCCTCTGGCCTTCTGGCGGGAAGCATCTGTGCTTTCTTAGGTAGCAGTTTCTTCTTGTGGATGTCGCGCCACTACGGTTTCGAATATAACTACCTACTATTCTTCTTGTTCTTCGTTGGTGGTTTTGCTGTCGGCCTGGTTCTAGAACTGGTCTTTTGGGTGTTCAAGCGTCGTCAGACTAGCTAAGCCTCTTTCGGCTCTGGCTTGGTGGCCGGTGCGTCTTCGTCACGGCGATGAAGGACGCCTTCTGGATCAATAAAGATGGTGTCTTCTGGATCGGGCGCGTCGGCGTTAGGAACATGAGCCTTGAGCTGTATCTCGCCTGATTTAGGGGTTTCTTTCTTTTTAGGTGGATCTGGATCCGGTACAACTGGCAACGGCGCCTGACGCATAACCACGGCTGGCTCCTCTTCGGTTAAGGCCCGTGCCGGTGGTTGCAGTTTTAGCTCCGGTTTTGGCCGGGCCGGAACAGGACTAGGTACCGACGGGTGAAGCGGCGCTGGCTTGGGCGACCGAACTAATGGCTTGATGGCGACTGGTGGATCGGCTGGTTTTTCGGCAATGGGAGTGTGTACCGCTGGGGCGGCGGGCGGCACAGCTGGTGCTGAAGCAAGCGGTGCTGGCGGTACATAGGCCGGTGCCGGGTTAACTGGGGTAACCGGTGGTTGATATGGTGCCTGCGGGTAGGCCGGTGCGACTGGGCGAGCTGGCGGCATACCGGCGGGCGCTAGGCCGGCTGGGCGGGCACCAGGGGCATTGCGTTTAGCCAGCCAATCATCCAAGAAGGATGGTGGCGCGCCGGGAGCAGCCGGGCGTGGCCGTTGGCCGGGCGCACCAGGTGGCAGGCCGGGTCGAGCACCGGGAGCAGCTGCATAAGGCGAGGCTGGTCGGGCAGCGGGCACAGGCTCGGGCGTACGGATGCGCGCCATGATCTCGGCGTCTACTTTGGCCCTAGGGCGGCCGTACTTAGCCGCTGACAGCTGTTTCAATGCATTCATGAGCTTCTCATTAGGTTTACCCAAAGATGGCAATGTAGACATGCTAAAGGCCTGAGTTGGTATACCGCCAATTAGCATTCGCGCCACCACGTTACCATTTGGAATTCGCTGCAGGTCGTCGGCATTAAAGACCGGCGCGAATTGCTTAGCTAAGAAGTCGGCGTCGTTGGTACCAACTCGGTAAGAAATAATTGTACCGATGTTACCAAATACTGAGTCGCGGATTTCTTCAGTTAACTGGGTTGTGAACTGGTTGGCCACAATCAGGTTTAGGCGATACTTTCGAGCTTCCGACAGAATCGTCGCGAACGAATCAGTCGAGAAGTTCTGGAACTCATCAACGTACAGCGAGAAATCCTTGCGCTCGTCTTCGGGCACGTTGGCCCGGCTCATAGCCGCCGCCTGGAACTTCATCACAAAAATCATACCCAGTAACTTGGAGTTCAGTTCCCCGGTTCGGCCCTTACTCAGGTTAACCAGCAGGATCTTTTGATTATCCATGATGTCGCGCAAGTTAAACGAGCTTTTACTCTGACCAATGATGTCGCGCATCATCTGGTTACTTAAGAAGGCACCGAACTTACTGACGAACCAGCCCAAGACTTCACTCTTGTGATAATCACTGGTCTGAGCCATTTCTTTATTCCAGAAGTCGAGCACGGTGGGATCGGTAACGTACTGTTTAAGTTTCTTCTCGTAAGCCTTGTCGGTAAAGACTTTAGGAATATCAATAAAGGTGCCGCCCTCGGGATTAGACATAACTGTCAGCGCGGCGTTGCGGAACCAGTGCTCGTAACGCGGGCCAATAATACCGGTGTGACCGGGGTCGTACAGCTTATACAGCATATTAATGGCTTCCTGCACCAAAAAGTCCTTTTGCTCGGGGTCGTCGAATTCGAACAGGTTAAGCCCTAATGGGAACTCCATATCGGCCGGGCTAAAATAAATAACGTCTTCGGTGCGCTCGCGCGGCACCATAGCCAGCAGATCTTCGGCGACATCACCGTGCGGGTCAATAAAAGCAAAGCCCTTACCATTCAGCATGTCTTGCAAAGCTAAGTTCTTTAGTAGCGTCGACTTACCGGTACCGGTCTGCCCTACTAGGTACATGTGGCGGCGGCGGTCGTTTTCGTCCAGTCGGATTGGCTTCTTAACTCCTCTAAAGACGTTGTAACCTAAGAAAAGTCCGTCATTGGCTATGTTGCGCGGACCATCGACTTGCTTGGAAGCTTGACGCTCTAACTGACTAGTTGGAATGTTCTTTTGGTCTGGGAAGTGGAACAGAGTAGCTAGTTCGACGGTATTCAAGACGTTCTGATTGTTTTCGGGTGGGAAGAAACGCAAAATGTAAGCTGTCACAAAGTTTTCGATATCGTTGGAGGCGGTGTATTTAAAGCCATTACGACCGGGTGCATCAAATAAAGAGAATGAGGCCACGACATTCCTTAAAATCGCCTGGGCGCGTTGCGAGATGTTAGACGATACCACTACTCTTATCAGAACTTCGTAGCCTGGATAATTGGTCTTTTGATCAATAGCATCAAGCCGAGCCTGTTCATGACTAGACAGTTGCGGCTTATCGTCACCACTTTTACTCTTATCCTCGGGTGGTTTTACAAAGGCCGTGGCGAACTGCTTAGCCCACTCACCGGCAATTGCTCCACCCTTCTTGCCTTCTTTGCCTTTACGCTTCTTACTAGCAATCGCTTGGGCGCGCTTGGCCCAGTCCGGGTTGGCCGGGCGCATTAATATCTGAATACCAGCACCGTCTTCCTTTTCTAGGGCTGACAACGAACTTAGCAACGACTGCAGGGCATCACGCTTGAGATCCTGATAGGTAGCAATTGGGTAAGCATAGCTTTCTTTTAAGGATAGCTCCCCGCCAATTGTGCCGCTCAGCTTTCCTACCGGGCTAAAAATATTGTGTTCGGCAACCTCTTCTAGACGTGCCGCCGGATAAGCACTGACGATTGCCTGCTTAACAAGTTCTACCATGCTGACCGGTACAGCGGCATAGAAGTGAATAAAGCCTTTCTGGCCAACAATTTCAAAGGCAAAGTGGCGCTGACCATAAAACTTAGTCTTAAAGCCTTTCTGCAGTGTGCTCGAAATGATTCCGTACAGAATTTGCGCCTTAGAGATATTCTCGTCCATGACGTCACGGGCGTCTCGGCCACCAATTTCGGTGTCATCGCTGGGTGGTGGCAAGTGGATTAACAGCGGCACCATCTTTAGACCGCGTTCGACATTCTTCTGTTCACGCAACAGTTTGCGCGAGTGCAGATAAATAGCCAGCCCAACCCCGGCGATGGCAGTCAGTAGAATCAGGATAATTATTAGAAAGGCGGTCACAGGAGGCTCACTCGTCTATCAACTTAACGTTTTTGTTGTAACGTTTTTGGATGTAGTCTTTCTTAACTTTATTTATTTCGAGGTTTTGGTGGTACGGGTCATTACGGGTGCGTTCGACAATAGATTTGGCCTTTTGAATCCATTCCTTTTCAATCAGATCACCGTCGTCGGCCAGGGCATCGTCGGTCACGGCCACAGTCGGTGCCGAGGCTGCCAAATCAGGTATTAAACTGGCGATCGGATCAGTGCCCGGAAGTGCTGCGGCCGCAGTCGCCGGGTCTGCTTGAGCCGGTGGTGCCGGTGCTTGCGCTGCCGGTAACTCCATATTACGTTGTTCGGAAGCTTGAGCATCAGCCGGATCGGCCTCGGTCGGGGCCGGCACTTCTGGGCTGACTGACTGGGGTTTGGGCAGCTCAAATTGAGGGGATAAGTTCTTATTATTCATTAATAGGAATTATAGCAGACATAACCGTTAATGGAACTAGTTAGAGAAACGGGCGCGGGTGGCGTAGAACAGAAGAAAAATCGACAGAAAGGCAATCAGCGCTACGTCGCGCCACGTCAACTGGTCAACCGAACTCAGAACCAGCAAAAAACACGGCAAACCAGCCACACAGGCGGCCGCTAGACGACGCTTTGTCTGGGTAACCCTAGGAAAGAAACGCCTCAGTAACAGGGCTATCGACAAATAAACAGCCGTGAACAACAGAACAAACGGCACAATCAGTAATACAATCGGTAGCTGGCGGGGGTCCGTTAAAAAGAGCCAGGCAAACAACGCCAAGTAGACCAAACCAAGCTTAATTAAACGGTGGTGACGACGAACGTGGCTTTGCATATATAAAAACAGTAGCAGTTTCAAACAAAAAACACTATTCGTCCAAAAATAGTGTTCACTGTTCAAAACATGGAGCCAAGACGACAAATCCGCTTGTATAAAATAAACTATTGAAGCGCTTGCCGTCTTAGGCTTGACTGACCGCTCCGACCTGCTTTAGGCAAATCGCGAGCGCTATTTTGTCCCGTTACTCTCACTGGTTTTTAGTGAAGAGAGGTGTAAGTTTTTGTTTTGTCCTTACCTCAACCAAGATACGCCAAAATTATTGTTTTGTCAATATATTTCGTTGTCATATTAACTATAATCATCTGTTAGTTGATATTTAGACAGCATATTGAGTACATAAATAATCGTTGTAATAATTGTTACGTACTAATCAATTTAATCGCTATGGGGCATATTTTTAGAATGCTCCGCAATGTTTTTAATGACCTATCAAGCTCCTGAATTGACCGACTTTTATGTCTTCCCGTCCACGGGTCAAAACCGAAAACCGCTCCCCAAAACGATCAACAAGTACAACAAAATGCGGGTAATGGCTGTATGCTCCAAAGTCGTGGCGATCAACATACAAGGCGACCGGCAAGCTAGTTTGCTGTAGAAACTGGGTTGTTATGGGTTGATGCTGTATTTTTAGCAATTGCCTGGTTTTAAGTAACTGTCGAGACTCCAGCTCGTTAGTATAGTGAACATTATCAACCAGTAGCCCAATTTTGCCGGTTTGACCACGCAAAGCGCCCTCTTTCTGCATAAAAGCCTGGGTAACACCCAACACATAGCTATCGCGATCCAAAAATAGACCTTTTATTAGCACACTGCGCTCCATAATGACTGAACACGGAATTTTGTTAAGAAAATACAGGCACCTAACCAAACAGCCCTGCCCGCTGACTTGTTTTGACACACTAAAACGTTTCATAAGACTCACGATAGCTTTTTGTTTTATATAAACAAGCCACTTTTGAAACAAGTTTTAATAGGGTTGACTAAAAGTTATGCACAGGTTCGTGAAGATTCTTACCATAATCATGTTGACAGCAAATTGGGTAATTTATAAGATAGGGACAGCACTTGAACAAATAAAGTGCTCAAAAACAAAAAGCACCAAAAACAACGGCTTCTCGCAAGCCGTTGTTCCATGAAAAGCACAAACACTAAAATTCCAAAAACCCAAAGACAAACCAACCAAAACTTCAAATTATGAGGACCCGCTAACAAAAAAGTTAAGCGGGTTTTCATAATTTTTGACGTCACGGTTTCCCTGCCCATACAATCGGTTTACTATGAGCAGCCACATCACCAGCATTGTTCAGAACGGTAGCGACGGCGTCCTAGCCGATATCGAAAGTCATCAGACAGCCGGGCTACCAGCAATCGTCATAGTTGGCTCGGCTAACCGGGCGCTAGAAGAAGCTAAAGAGCGGTTGCGCGGTGCCTTTAACAGTAGTCAGCTACGGCTGCCCCGCAAGCGTATCACCCTTAACCTGGCGCCAGCCGACATCCCCAAACAAGGTACCGACTACGATCTTGCCCTAGCGGTAGCTATCTTAGTGGCCGACCGACAGATACCCAACCAGCCGCCGCCGAGCCATGTTTTTATTGGCGAACTGGGGCTCGATGGGGCGGTGCGATCAGTGCGTGGCATTATTGGTAAACTGTTGACCGCTCGCAAACTTGGTTGCCGCCGCTTCTACCTACCAGTCAACAATCTAGCTCAGGCTTTACTGGTTCCCGATATAGAGGTAATCGCCATCAAGAGCTTGCAACAGGTCTACGAACATCTCATCGGCCTATCAAGGTTGCCCCTTGCCAGCTCGGACGACACGGCACCACCCGAACCATCAAACACTACCTACGCAGCCGATCTGCACTATATAGTCGGCCAAACCAACGCTAAAAGAGCTCTCGAGATTGCTGCCGCCGGTAACCATAACATCATCCTGACTGGTGCGCCCGGGACTGGCAAATCCATGCTCGCCAAGGCGTTACCAACAATTCTACCGCCGTTAGAACGCGAAGAAATGCTCGAAGTAACTCAGCTCCACAGCCTAGCCAGCCTAAAGTTCGACCAAATCATAACTGCCCGACCGTTTCGGGCACCGCATCACAGCGCCAGCCAACAGGCCATGATTGGCGGCGGCACCATGGTTAAGCCGGGTGAAATCAGTTTGAGTCATAAGGGAGTGTTGTTCTTAGACGAATTCCCTGAATTTCGTCGTGAAATTCTGGAGTGTCTGCGCCAGCCGCTAGAAGACGGCTATATAAACGTGGCCCGTAGCCGCCAAGCCGTTACCTACCCGGCCGATTTTCTGCTGGTAGCCACGGCCAACCCTTGTCCCTGCGGTTATTACGAAACTGGCCAACTCTGTACCTGCCAAGCTTATCAGCGGCTCCGTTATCGGCAACAGTTATCGGGTCCGGTATTTGATCGCATTGATCTGGACATTGAGTTGGAGCCAACCATTCAGCCCAAACTTCTAACTGCCCAGCCAAACGAAGAGTCTAGCCATACCGTCCAGGCTCGGGTTACAAATGCTCGCCGGCGGCAGCTAGCGCGTAGTGGTTGCCTTAACAGCCAGCTAGACAACAGAGGTATCAAGCGCTTTTGCAAGCTAACTGCCCAGGCTCAATACAATCTCAACCGGCGAGCTGTACTGATGCACCTATCGGCACGCGTTTATTTTAGAACCATAAAAGTTGCCCAGACCATCGCCGATCTAGACGATTCAACCCGCATCGACTACCAGCACATTAACGAAGCTCTGCAGTTTCGCAGTACACCCAAAGATGACCTCTGAAACAAAGAAATAAACATTTCCTTGTTGACCTCTGTTATATACTCTGTTACAATGGCGTGTAAGCCAATAATTAAGGTTAAGGAGAGCGTTCATCGACAAGCACACTCGCCTGAATGGGAGTATTCGGGCACCGCGTTTACGCGTGATAGACGAAGACGGCCAACAGCTGGGTGTTTTGTCACGGCAAGAGGCTCTAAATCTGGCAGCCGAGCAAGGGCTAGATTTAGTAGAAATCTCTCCGAATGCAGACCCGCCGGTGGCCAAGATTGTGGACTGGGGCAAGTTTAACTATCAACGGACCAAGCAGCTGCAGAAAACCAAGCGCAGCGCCAAGAACCTAGAAGTTAAACAGATGCGATTCGGTCTCAAGATTGGCGATCACGACCTCATGGTCAAGCTCGGCAAGGTGACGAACTTCTTAGAAGCTGGTCACAAGGTCAAGCTAACGGTCTTCTATCGCGGACGTGAAATGGCTCACAAAGATTTGGGCTTTAAGCTCGCCGAACGAGTCATCGAAATCCTCGGTGAAAAGATCGTTGTCGATCAACCACCTCAGTTAGCAGGAAAGCAATTAAGTTTCGTAATAAGGAGTAACCCTCATGCCAAAGCTAAAGACGCATAGCGGCACCAAAGATCGCGTTCAACTCACTAAAAACGGTAAATTACGCCGTCGCCACGCTGGTGTAGGCCACAACCTACAAAAGAAGTCGGCTAATCGTAAACGTCGTTTTGACGGTTTAGAAACCGTCAGTGGTCCCGCTGCCATCAAAACCATTAAGAAGAACCTAGGAGTCTAATCATGCGCGTTAAACGCGGCGTCACTAGTCACGCCAAACACAATAAAATCCGTAAAGCCACCAAGGGCTTTACTCGTGGTAACCGCTCCAGCGTTCGCCGCGGTAAACAAGCCGTCACCAAGTCACTGGCCTACGCCTACCGTGACCGTCGTAACCAAAAGCGTACCTTCCGACAGCTCTGGAATGCCCGTATCAACGCTGCGGCCCGCTTAAACGGCACAACCTACAGCCGCCTGATTGCTGCTCTTAAAACCGCTAACATCAGCTTAGACCGCAAGGTCCTAAGTGAGCTAGCCGTCAATGAGCCTAGAGCTTTCACCGCTGTTGTCGAAGCTTCTAAAGCCAAATAGTCACCGTGGTCTGGCAAGATTTTGTCATCTCGGGGGCTCAACTTGTGGCTGTCTTTTCTTTAATACCCAGTATCATCAGCGACGATAAGCCTGCCCTAGCTACTAGTGTTATGAGTTTTGCCATCATGATGGTGATCGCTTCTTGCATGTTAAGTCTAGACATGTGGTTCTCTTGTGTAACTGGCTATTCCATTGCTCTAGCTTGGTTGATTCTGGTTATCCAAAAGTACCAAGCCGATAAAAACAAGACAAAGTAACCATTAGCTGGTATAATACCAGGGTTAGATTATCGGCTAATCGCCTGCTCTTTAAACAGTAGGAGGAAAGTCCGGGCAGCGCACGGAACGACAGTTGCTAACGGCAACCAGGGGTAACCCTAGGGAAAGTGCCACAGAAACTAGACCGCCCCCAGCGCTACGCACTGGCTAAACTCTAAATCAGAATGTCTAGATCCTAAAATTTAGAATTTAGTGCTTCGATATTAGAATTTGCCAGCGTGGAGCGTTGGGGGTAAGGGTGAAATGAGTGGGGTAAGAGCCCACAGTCCTGTCTGGTGACAGACGGGAGCGGTAAACCCTGTCGGCTGCAAGGAAATATGCTCAATATTGGTTTCCTGCCAGAGTATGTTACAAGATCCGCTCGATTGTGTCGGCAACGGCAGAACTAGATAGATGATTAGCTAAAACAGAACCCGGCTTACGGATAATCTAACGCTACAAGACACCTCTTAACAGGGGTGTTTTTTAGTTACCAGCGGCAACGTCGTCGAGCGTCTTGTTAACCATGGCGTCAGCGGCAGCATTGCGAGCTCGCGGCACATGAGTATAGGTAACCTTGTCAAACTCCTTAGCCAGTTCCCTAATGGCCTCGTAGATTGGGCGTAGCTCCTGGTTCTTGACCCGGTAGATTCCCTTTAATTGGTTGACCACCAGCATGCTATCCATAAACACCTGAACGCGTTTGGCGCCAAGTTTCTTAGCGTCTTTTAAGCCCAGCTTAAGAGCGGTGTATTCGGCCTGGTTATTGGTGGTAATTCCCATGTAATAACCGCCTTCTTTAATGACATTATCGTGCATATCATAGAGTACCCAGCCACTGGCGGCCGGTCCGGGGTTACCGCGTGAACCACCGTCACCATACAGTTTTACCTCTGTTATTGCTGTTGTATTTTTTTCAGCATTAGCGGCCAAAGGCTGTTTTTGGTCGTATTGAGTGAATACAAAATTAATTTCCTTAACGGCCGTGCCTGGGTCAACCACTTGTTCGGCCGGCAGGTGCTTGAGCACCACATTTTGATCGGCCACGTCACGCAAGCGCAGGACACGCAGCTGGCTGATTTCTAGCTCACCCACCGCCGCCTGGTCTTCGTTCAATACCACGACAACGTCATCTAAATTAAGGTCTTGGCGATCGTGAACAACGTGAAGTTGGTGTTTTTGCCCAGCCATAACAGCCGCCAGGTCTTGGTTGTTGAGAGTTATTTGTTTCATATCCTCCTATTCTACCCTATTAGCCGGCAGATGATGGTACAATAGCTGCCACATGCGTATCAGCGATTATGACTACAACCTGCCCGATGAACGGATTGCCCAACATCCACCCCAAGTTCGTGGCACCACCCGCTTGTTAACCCTAAACCGGCAAACCGGTGACATTTCCCACCGCGGCTACACCGATATGGCCGATTATCTAGAAGCCGGTGATGTCGTAGTGTTAAACAAAACCAAGGTTATCAAGGCGCGTCTGCTGGCTCGCAACAGCCAAGACCAAGAACGTGAATTACTCCTTATAGAAAGCCATGGTAACGAGGAACCGACTGCGCGGCTTGCTATCTACCGCGGTAAGCTACGGGCCGGTGAAACACTGACCGTTGGCAACACTGAAGTTATGGTAGCGGCGGTTCTGGGTGGCGGTCTGGCCGATATAACCAGTGATAGTGATCTACTAAAACTGGCCGAGACCAGTGGTTCGGTGCCCCTGCCTCCCTACATGAAACGAGCCGCTACCCCAGATGACCAAGCCCGTTACCAAACTGTTTTCGCTCAGGAAGCCGGCTCGGTGGCCGCCCCGACTGCCTCGCTTAACTTCACCCCAGAACTTGCTGACAAACTTACAACAAAAGGTGTCAAAATCGTTTACCTGACCCTCCATGTTGGGCTGGGCACCTTCTTGCCGATCCGATCCGACAGTGTCGAAGACCACGTCATGCATAGTGAGTACTATGACATTCCAGCTGAAACCGTAGCTGCCATTCAAGCTGCCAAAAAAGCCGGCAGGCGTATCTGCGCTGTCGGCACTACAGTGGCCCGCACCCTAGAATACACCGCCAGCGACATTCTTGAGGGTGGAGCCGTTGATCTGCAGGGTGAAGCCGACATCTTTATCTACCCTGGTTACGATTTTAAAGTTGTCGATTTATAAATC
>JAUPVS010000024.1 GCA_030916945.1 Patescibacteria group bacterium | reverse complement strand
CAGCCGGTAGTCGATGAGCTGATTGTTACCACCTTTACGGCCGAACAAGATGTGCCTAAAACGGCGATTGATCCCCAGCAACTGGACCAAGCTGCCCGAGACGCCGGTATAAAAAATGTAAAAATTATCGAAGACCCGCACCAAGCCTTTCAGCAACTACTTAAGAGCCAGGCCGACGTAATGTTAATAACCGGCTCATTCTACTTACTGAACCACATCCGGCCTTTAGTTAAGGAACGTCAACATGATTAAGGCAATTGTAGCCGCCGACGATAAACTTGGTATCGCCACCGACACAGGCATACCCTGGGATTTGCCGACGGACAAAGCCTACTTTCGCGAGCAAACTACCGGTAGCCCGATACTTATGGGTTATCGTATGTACCAAGAACTTGAACAGCCTTTGCCAGATCGCCAGAACTTGGTGGCGGTTCGTCCCGATACTCAACTGCGACCAGGTTTTGTTGGAGCAGAGAACATCACAGCACTACTTGATGAATACCAAAATAGCCCGGCAACACTTTGGATAGTAGGTGGAGCCGCTTTATACCAAAAACTACTCGACCGCACCCAAACAATATATATAACCAGGGTGCAGGGTGATTTTAGCT
This sequence comes from Patescibacteria group bacterium, assembly GCA_030916945.1. Lineage (GTDB taxonomy): Bacteria > Patescibacteriota > Saccharimonadia > Saccharimonadales > JAUPVS01 > JAUPVS01. Next base: position 6,315 of record JAUPVS010000024.1, on the reverse strand, counting down.
GTTCTAAGTTTTTTCCCAGTTTTGAGGAGTATTTTAAACTAATGAACAAAGCTAAACCAATCACCGAAAACGGTCTTACTTTTCATTACGAAGTTTGGGAGCGTCTTTAGGGCCAATAACTAGGGTATAATAAGCACTAGTTATAATATGAAAAAACCTGCCAAAATGCCAAAAAAGGCTAAAGCGACAGACAAGACTGGGCGTGCGCAAAATTACCAGGTAAGTCGAAGTTTGCCGGACTTGCGCAATGCGTCGGCCCGCCGATCAACTCCTAGGCGTTCGTCAAAAGCCAAGCCAACCCGGAGCTGGAAACGAATCTTTAAACGAATTCTACTCGGTTTACTGATCTTATTTTTACTAACAACGGCTTGGTTGGGATTCAAGGTCTGGCGTAATACCGGTAAATTGGGCACCAATATCTGGAGCATTTTTGATAATTCCAAGTTGCGCGGTGAAGACAGAGGAAGAGTTAATATTTTGCTAGCCGGTGATTCCAGTGACGACCCCGGCCATGCCGGTGGTGAGTTGACCGATTCCATCATGCTCATTAGTATTGACCCTAATAACAAGACGGCTTTTGTAATGAGCATCCCACGCGACCTGTACGTGAACATACCGGGCAATGGCTATGCCAAAATTAATGCCGCCAATGTTTACGGCAATGCCGACAAATTTAAAGAAGCTGGCTATCCAGACGGCGGTATGGGGCTACTTGAAAAGACCGTGTCCGAAAAGTTCGGCGTGCCGATAGATTACTACGCTTTGATTAATTACACCGCCTTTCGCGATGCTGTTAATGCCGTCGGCGGGGTGGATGTGACCATCAAGAGCATTAGCCCGTATGGTGTTTACGACCCCTATGCCAATCTTAAATTGCCCAACGGCCCAGCCAAACTTGATGGCCAGACAGCTTTAAATCTATCGCGGGCACGTGGGGCTGGACCAGGTTCATACGGTATTACCAGCGACTTTGATCGTACCCAATATCAGCGCGACATACTCTTTGCGCTTAAAGAAAAATCAACTAGCGCTGGCGTAGTTACTAACCCGCTAAAAATCGGTAGCTTGTTTGACGCGCTGGGTAATAACGTCAAAACCGACCTGTCTTTGGGCAATATCCGACGGCTCAACAATTTAACCAAAGATATCAACAATTCAAATGTAAAGTCGGTTAGCTTGAACAAATATAACGATAAAGTTTATGTAAAAAGTTACACCACACGTGATGGTCAATCGGCCTTAATACCAGCCGCCGGGCTTGATAACTACAGCCAGATTCAAGCCTTACTAAAAGAACTGTCGGCGACACCGACCACGAGTGGGCAGTGAAGATGAAGCCCTTGTATATGGTTGCGGCCGTGCTTGGTTGTTTAGTTCTTCTGGCAATTAGCCAGTACTTGTTCATTACTTTTAACGGCACAAATGTACCAGCGCCAAACATACCGCGCCAACCACTTACTAAAGGTAGCGGCGACAATCTAAACTACTTGGTGCTCGGCGATAGTAGCGCGATTTCGCAAGGTTCAGATTACAGCCAAGGTGTGGCTGTTGGCACTACCGACCACTTGGCGCAAAAGTATAAAGTTACTATGACTAATTTAGCGGTTTCGGGCGCTCGCACCAAGGATGTATTGCAAAGCCAGTTGCCGCAGTTTGAGGGCAGCCCCGACATCGTCTTATTGCTTATCGGCTCTAATGATGTAACTCATTTTACTAGCAAGGCATCGATCGAAAAGTCACTCCGAGCCATAATTAGTGAAATCAAATACAAGAACTGCAAGGTTAAAATTGTCGTAACCGGTTCCGCTCAAATGGGAGCCGTACCAAGACTGCCACAACCAGCCCGATGGCTAGTCGGGGCTCGTACAACTAGTGTTAACAAATTATTTAAACAGGTCAGCGACCAAGAAAAGCTAACCTTTGCGGCCCTGGCCGAAAAAACCGGTGATACTTTTAGGGGGAACCTAAAATTATTCGCGCCTGATAAATTCCACGCCAATGGTGAAGGCTACGCCGTTTGGACACCGGTATTTAACGATTCAATTGACGAAGCCCTGACCAACCAGCCCGCCCACTGTGCACAAGACTAGCTTTTTAAGAAACGGCCTATCATCCAAAAGAAGACCCGTTCGGGTACAAGCCGGCGAGCCAGAATAAGTTGAGGGGAAGGCCGGCCCACGGCGTAGCGAAGCTTGGTAGAGTTACTAGTAGCAGCTCTTAGAACGACCCGGGCAACTTTAACCGGGTCTTCGCCGCTGTTGCCAGCTTGGCTAGAGGCACCGCCAACCCGCTTTATGTAGTCGTCATAGCCAAGTTTTGTGTTGGGGATGGCCTCGACCTTACTTTTGCCATAAAAGTCGGTCTTGATTACGCCCGGTTCAATTAGTTTTAGTCGAACATTAAACTGTCTGAGCTCATACTGCAACGATTCGGTAAAACCTTCTACTGCCCACTTGCTGGCATTATAGATGCTATAAAGAGGAAAGGTAACCCGGCCGCCCATTGAGCTGATTTGAATAATGGTACCGCTTTGGCGTGGGCGCATATGAGCAATCGCTTGCCGAGTAACGTTCATCAAGCCAAAAACATTGGTCTCGAACTGATCTTTAATTTGCTGCTCGTTCATGGCTTCGAAGACGCCATCTAAACCGTAGCCCGCATTATTAACGACAACATCGATCGAACCAAAATCTGCGATTATTTTTGCAAAGGCGTCTTCTATTTCAGTCGACTTGATAACATCAAGTCGGTATGACTTTACGCCAGGTGGCTGAGGGGTGTTAGCTTTACGAGAAGTCGCCGCCACGTTCCAGCCGGCCATAGCAAAGACATCAACGATCGCCTTACCGATGCCACTGGAAGCGCCGGTTACAAGAACGGTTTTTGGTTTAGACATCAGGCTAACTTATTTTCGATATTTTGTTGGTTAATGCCATTAGTAACGTTAGTGAAACCCTGTTGTTTAAGCATTTGCAAAGCCACACTTGACCGGCCACCACTCCTACAATAAACAATCAGCGGGGTGTCTTTGCTGGTAGTAGCAAGTTCGGTGGCGCCTCGAGCGATATCCTGCAAAGGAATGTTGATAGCGTCAGTCACATGACTGGCTGCAAACTCACTGGGCTCACGGACATCGATAATAAGGGTTGGCATAACTATAGTATAGCAAGCGGTCTTACTTACTGGTGATGTCTTGTAGGCGCATTTTAACTAAGTCGATAATTAGTTCTTCGGGCACGGGATTATCAACCGTAAACTGGATGGTGCCTTTAGCGACTTTGAAGCCTTTGAGCTTATCTTTCAACTCGGCAATACCTTCTGATCCGGGGAACAGGCTCATATGATCCTTAAAACCGCAAAAGCCCATGACATACTTGCCTTTGTACTTAATAACCGGCATACCATAGCCAATTGTCTCTTCGGCATCAGGTGTGGCGGCAACGATAATTTTGCGTACTCGCTCAAGGGCGTCAAATTGGTCTGGGTTCACGGTCTTTAGGTAATCGTCGATAACTGACATAGCTAGTCTATATTATAGCAAAAGAGTTAGTGTATCAGTTGAGCATACGGTATAATTACAGATAATCATAAGAGGAAAATAATAGTGGCGCGTCTACCAACTCCCGGCGGCGATTCAGGTAACTGGGGTGGCATCCTAAACGATTTCCTTACCCAGGCGCACAACACAGACGGGACCTTAAAAGATACGGGAATTCTGGCTGCTAAGATTTCCAAATCCGGTGACTCCATGTCCGGTGATCTTAATATGTCGGGTAACGACATTACCAATGTTGGTAACACCTTTGATGCTGCACTTGCTCCAACAACCGCTTCATTGACTGGCAGCGAAACCGTACTGGGTTTTCAGACGGGAACTTTTTCTAACATCCCGCTTAGCCAAGTAACTGGCTTATCACCTGTTCAAAGTGTGGCCGGCCGAACTGGGGCTGTGGTGCTAACAAAGACAGACGTTGGTTTAGCTAATGTTGACAACACTGCAGATGCCAGTAAACCTGTCAGTACTGCTCAGCAAACAGCTCTTGATGCCAAAGTCACCAAAGCTGGTGATACAATGACCGGTACGCTAAACCTGGACACGGGTACGGGCATGAAGATTGTTGGTAAGCTGTCGGGTGCTAGCCAATGGTCGCTGAATGCCACCAACATAGGTGTGCCTTACTTCTTTATACAGAACGAAGTTAATAGTCTGACGGCGTTGGCAATTGTTGGTGGGGCAGCCGGCTCTAATGTGACGCAAGTCAAGGACGGTATGTACATTACGAAGGGTTCTGGCCAGATAGCACCACTGTTAACGATTTATGATACCGACGGAACAACAATTAAAGGTCAAATTGACGCCGCTTTTAAATTAAGTGTTCTGGCCGGTGGGACTACTAATACACTGGCTCGAGTAGGAGGGCTGTTAAAGTCAAATATAACAGCGGTTGGTAATGTAACGACTGGCGAAGATGACCTGATTACTTTTTCGGTAGTTGCCAATACCATGAATACTAACCTCGACACCATTACAGCCGTGTTTGCCGGCACCATTGCTAACAATGCCAACGCCAAGCGCATTCGTATTAAGCTTGGCACAACCACCTTATTAGATACTGGGGCTTCTGGGATTGCCACTGGAGCTGCATTAGATTGGCAGGCGCGCACAACAATAATTCGGGCTACCAGCACAACTGGCAAAGCGACAACTGTATTATCACTAAGCAACGGCACTTCATTTCAAGATTATGTAGCTGTGACCGAAACTTGGGCCAACGCCTTGGTTATCAAGGCGACTGGTGACGCTACCGCGACAAATGATGTTGTACAAGAAATGCTGCATGTTCGCTGGGAGCCGGGTGTTTAGATGAGGCTACCCAGAACCGGGAGCAATATCCTTACTGTTAACGGTCAACTCATGCAAGCCGATGTGCCTGACCTTTCTGCAGTAGTGAACTGGACATACTTATTTGATGCCGAAAATGCCACCACCTACGCCGCGGGCGCTTCGGGTTATGGCTTAGCGCCGGCCACGCGGATTGACTCAATAGTTTCGCCCGTAGGTGGGCTAACAATTCACCGTGATGCTGGGGCGTACGGGGCACTGTTTAGCCAACCGCCCGTGCCCGGACCACTTTATATCGCCAGCTGCCTGCGTTTTAATGGTCGGGCGGCTTGGTATACCGATACGGTGAGAACTGTGCAGCACTTTTTTGATAACGAGCACTCGATGCTGAGCCATTCTGATGTTACTGGTGAGTCAGCGCCTTCGCTAGGTTTGCAGCAACCCTGGTGGGGAGCCATGCTGGTCCGTACGGTTAATGGTACTAGCGGTAACGAAGTAGCAGCCATCGACGGCAATCCAGCTATGGCAACTGTTTATCCAGAGGATGATGGGACGCCGCGTTGGGCGGCTTCGGCCTGGAATACATTCACACCAGCCGACCCTGGGGGCTACTTATATAGCACTACCGAAAATTCTCACAACCGCACCTTCCTTTTAATATTTGCAATCAATACAACCAACTCCCGTTTTGTAGTGAGTTATCGTAATAGTGCTGGTGCACTGGTTACTACCAGTAACACTGGCACCATGTCATCGGCCGGCAACGAACTTACCCAGTTTCACTTGGGCTGGTCACACACCAACTATGCCAGCTTCTTTGGCATTAAGTCGGGCGTACTTACGCAAGCCGAGGTTGATGCTACTCTTAGCTGGGCTAGCCACTACATGCCCTCGGAGGGATTTTTGGCTTTAGAGTGAAATTTAGGTTCTGAATAAATCCTTATATAAATACCAAACCGAACTAGCCAGTCTTTTTATTATGTAGACAATAACCGTGCACAGACCAACTGACGCCAGTCCATAGTGTAGAGATGCTGTTAGGGAGCCAGACGAAAAAGCCGCTTTAAATAAATCAGCACAGAAGGGCAGGGCGAATACTAAGCAGACCAGCAACACAGTCATCAAGATGATGCTAACGCACGAAAAAGAGAGATATTGGCTAGCCCTAGACTGCAAATAGGTTGTTGCGCTATGAGGTCTAACATAGGTTTTCTCGGCAAAACCCTGCTTTATCTGCTGGTAGATTACTTGGGTGGCGGCGATCACAAGATAGCCAAGGCAGCCCACTAACACCCATAAAACCATTACCGATACTTTGCCAAAAAGTGGCCTCGAAAAAAAGCTATTTATATAGTCTATTTGTGGTTGTATAACCCTATAGAAAGGCAAGGTTGGCACGCTGGCACCTGTAGTGACCAGCTCCCACAGAAACAGACGATTGTAGATTATCATCAGTACTAGGCCGGTTAGAC
>JAUPVS010000016.1 GCA_030916945.1 Patescibacteria group bacterium | reverse complement strand
GTGTTTACCACCGCCAACGACACCCTTATCATCAACCTTGATTTCTGGTGCACCAAAGGCGACTAGTTCCGGACGAACCTTAACACTAAGGCGCGGGAACTCTTGGCCGGTACCATCGCTCCATTTGTAAGTAATTCCCTTAAACATAACCGAACGGTTCATCTCGCGCTTGTACTCGCGCAGATTCTCGATATCACCGCCCAGAGTACCGTTTATACCATGCGGGCTAACAATAATTCGACCCTTTAAGCCAAGGCGGCTACACAACTCTTTTTGCCAACGCATGGTCATGGCTGGATCGGCCACGGGCACAAATTTATAGTAAAGAATCACTTTGTTCATAGGGGCTGTATTATACCATTTTATGAAGTTTTTTGATAATGCTTGCTATCTGTGGTACACTTTGTAAATATTTACTAAAACTAACGGAAAGGACGAGGCAATGAAACAATTAATAAAAACTTGCGAAGCAATCCCCGTCCATGTGGCGTGTTAGCTGCTTCCGTAACCCTCTTTATAAACTTAACTAATAATTTACCGAATAACCACACCGCAGGAGGCGGTGTGTCATGAAACCAAATCCTAGAACCACCAAGAAAACCTTGAAAATATACTGGCGATACGCGAAACGCTATAAGATGGGTATGTTAAAAATTTATCCAACTATGGCCATCGCACAATTTGCCGAAGATTTTGCCATACCCCTAATCGTTAGCTCGATCCTAACCAAACTAGCCGCCGGTAAAATTGACGAACTTAGCCTTGATAAAATATGGCCTATTCTTTTGGCAGTGGTATTACTTGAGCTATTTGCCCACTTATTATGGAACTACGTAGTCAGAACTTTCTGGAGATGGCAAGAGTTTGTTATGCGCGATCTAAATATGGTTGCATTCGACCATTTATCGAGCATGAGTTATCGGTTCTTTTCTAATCGATTTGCGGGTTCACTCGTAAACCAAGTTAATAAGTTCTGTGGATCATTTGAACGTCTGACGGACGCCTTAACATGGAATGTTTATAAGCTCGCTGTTGGAGTTGTTTTTACAGTGCTAGTTCTGGCACCAAAAGCACCGTTAGTAGTCTTGGCTATACTTTTTATTGCTACCCTCTATGTGCCTTTAATATGGATTTATCGTCGACAACAACTACCATACAACATTCGCTGGTCGGCAGCAGAAACAAAGCGTACCGGTCAGCTTGCTGATGCAGTTTCTAATATTCTGGCTGTCAAGTCCTTTGCTAACGAAAAGCTCGAGCGGGGGCTCATGCGGGAACGGGTCGACGAAGTTTACGGCCGCTCTATGGATACGATGAAGCTCAACATGAGACAAGAGCTCATTACGGGGGCACTACAGCGTAGTATCAACGTAGTTGTTATTATACTGTCGGTTTGGTTAGCGGTAACTGGTCATATACAGGCCGGTGTCATCTATTTGGCACTTACTTATACCGCTGCGATACTTAGGCGTTTATGGGACCTAAATAATACGTTTAGAACCCTGACTCGCGTGTTCGGTGATGCGGCCGATATGACCGAGATTCTACAGATTGAGCCAGAAGTAAAAGACCCCGATACCCCAGAAGTTCCCAAGATCAAGTCAGGTGCTATAGAAATGATAAACGTTGGCTTTGACTACCCAGAAAAGAAGAAAGATGCCCAATTTCTGCGTAACTTTAACCTATCAATAAAGTCTGGTGAAAAGGTTGGGTTGGTCGGACCAAGTGGCGGGGGCAAGACAACCATAACAAAACTGCTACAGCGTTTTATGGATATTCAAGATGGTGAAATTCTGATTGATGGCCAAGATATTACTCACTTAAAACAAGATGAGCTGCGAAAGTATATAAGCTACGTTCCCCAGGAACCGCTACTATTTCATCGTTCTCTATCAGACAATATCGGCTACGGACAAACAGACGCGTCAGAAAAACATATCAAAAATGCCGCAAAACTAGCTCATGCCGATGAATTTATCCAAGAACTACCCGAGAAGTACGAAACTCTAGTTGGTGAACGTGGCGTTAAACTCAGTGGCGGCCAAAAACAAAGAGTTGCAATCGCTCGAGCCATGGTACGAGAAGCGCCTATATTGGTCTTGGACGAAGCAACGAGTGCCCTAGATTCCGAGTCAGAAAAACTGATTCAGGACGCATTGTGGAAGCTTATGGAAGGCCGTACTAGCCTCGTGATCGCTCACCGGCTAAGCACGATACAGCACATGGATCGTATAATCGTTCTGGACAACGGAAAGATTGTCGAAGAGGGCACCCACCAAGATCTCGTAAAAAGTAATGGCCTTTACGCAAAACTCTGGAACCACCAAACTGGCGGCTTCCTAGAAGACTAAGTTACCAAAGTAACGGGTAATCAGGTGACTCTTCGCGCCGACGAGCAATAAAGTGTAACATCTGACCACTAGCCCTTTGCGACAGATCACGTCCGGCGCGAGCCTCTTGTTTAACTAGTTGCTTGAGTTCGGCTTCTGACATTTCGTCAATCGGGCGATCGATGGCATCACTAACTACTCGAACTCCAGACCACTTCAGGGTCTTGGCTCCACTGGCCCGGACCATCCCTAAAATTTCCTCAGGCATAAAGGCGTGTACTTCGCGGCCCATATTGTTTACAAAACGATGGGTAACTTCTAGGTTTTGGAGGGCTGCCTGGTCGCCTCGGGACTGCAAACGCTGCCGGGTGCCTTCATAACCTTTTTCGAGGATAGAAACCAGGCCACCAACTTTTGCCAAGTGAATCAACGACCAGAAAAAATCTTCTGGCTTAGCGACATACATGGCGACTCCATGCGACAGCACTAAATCAAAAGTACCAGCTTGGTCGGCAATGTCTTTGGTACTACCCTGCACAACTTCGACTGACTGCCTAATGTTTTTAGGATGTCTGGCCAGCTCTTTACGGAGTAGCTCAACCTGATCCTGAGCCGGTTCAACAACCGTGACAGTATGTCCCTGCTCGGCTAACCAGAGGGCATCAATACCAGAACCACCGCCCACGTCGACAACCGACATCGGTTTTTCTTCTAGAAAGGGTTGAAGATTGGCGTGGGTCAGTTCGTATCTGACGTAACCACGAGTTGTTTGGGCATAGTCGGCGAAGTTCTGCGCAATACCGTCAAAAGCTGTCTCCGAAACACCCATAGTAGACTACTCTTCTTCGTCGCTCGACTTGGCCTTGGCGTCACCGTCTTCTTCGGCTGGAGCTTGAGCTTCGGCAGCGGCGGCAGCGGCCTCATCTTCTTCAGCCTGTTGGGCGGCTAGCGAACGTGGTTCTTCTACCATCACAACGGCATGTTCTGGTTCGGTTAAGATAGTAACTCCAGCTGGCACCACAATGTCCGAAACGTGTAGGCGGTCACCAACGACCGTTAGACCACTAACGTCAATAACCACTTCGTCTGGCAGATCTTTTGGTAGTGCCTTGACTTCGACGTTATCAATTTGACGCAAGAGCATAAAGCCAACTTTTTCGGCTTCTGGGTCACCCTGGAAGACAACCGGCACTTCGGTTTCAACCGGTTTGTTCTGCTCAATCGCATTAAAGACGATATGCTGCAAGCGGTTCTTGCGTGGCTCAAAGTCGGCATCACGAATGATTGCCAAGTACTTTTTGCCACCGACTGTTAGGTGGACTGGTGCATGCTTACCAGCTTGCTGGTACACCTTGTAGAGCTCAACATATGGAGCCATAACATGAATAGATGCCTTGCCATGATCATGAATGACAGCCGGAACCTGGCCATCACGACGAAGCTGTTTGACAGCCTTACCCACCGCCTCACGGTTTTGCAACGTTAACGTAATATCTTGATCAGACACTGAACCCTCCTTGCGTTTGTCCCTATATTATAGCAAAGTTTTGCGCTGGACGAGTCGCCGCTTTTTAGGTTAAGCTAATACCCACATGGCTGGACTAAACGTAGAAGAGATGTTGCGCGGCGCTGGTGTGCTGTCAGGCTTACTAATTGTGGGCGGAATTGTCTTTGCCGAGTCCGGTTTGCTGATAGGCTTTTTCTTACCAGGCGATACGCTCATATTTACAGCTGGGTTTTTTGCGGCTCAGGGTCAACTACCACTCGGCTGGCTGATACTGGTTATTGTAGTGGCGGCTATCGCTGGCGATAATGTCGGCTACACCATTGGTAAGCGTACTGGTCATAAAATTTTCCGCAAGCAAGATGGACTCTTTTTCCGCCAAGAATACATTAAAAAGGCCGAAGCTTTTTACGAAAAACACGGTGGTAAGACCATAATCTTGGCGCGCTTTGTGCCAGTCGTGCGCACCTTTGCCCCCATGGTAGCCGGGGTTGGCAAGATGTCTCACAAGCGTTTCTTTGCTTTTAACGTGGTTGGCGGTGTTGTCTGGGGCGCCGGTGTTACTTTGCTGGGCTACTGGCTGGGTAGTAAGATCCCCAATATCGATAAGTACCTGCTGCCAATTGTTGGCTTGGCCATGCTATTTACTTTTAGCCCGATGATTTTGCACATAATTAAAGACAAACAGTTGCGCAAAGACCTGTGGGCCAAAATTACCCACCGTAAGCCAAAGACCGAAACTAAATAATCTTCTTTAAGAATTGTCCGGTGTAAGACTTGGCAACCTTAGCCACCTGTTCTGGTGTGCCTTGGGCGACAATTTGGCCACCACCACTGCCACCTTCTGGGCCCATATCAATAATGTGGTCGGCCGCCTTAATGACGTCTAAGTTGTGCTCGATAATGATCATACTGTTGCCGGCGTCAACCAGGGCGTGCAAAACATGGAGCAACTTATTAATGTCATCCATGTGCAGTCCGGTAGTTGGCTCATCCAGAATATACAAGGTGCGTCCGGTTGGACGACGCGACAGTTCGGTGGCTAGCTTGATACGCTGGGCTTCACCGCCACTTAGAGTTGTAGCCGACTGGCCTAGCGCGATATACCCCAAACCAACATCCACCAGCGTTTGCAACTTACGAGCAATGCCCGGAATGTTGCCAAAGAATTCGAGGGCAGCTTCGCAGGTCATCTCCAGCACATCGCTGATAGTCTTGCCTTTGTAATGAATTTCTAATGCTTCGCGGTTGTAACGCTTACCGTGACAAACCTCACACGGCACATAAACATCTGGTAAAAAGTGCATTTCAATTTTTATAATTCCGTCGCCACTACAGTTTTCGCAGCGTCCGCCCTTAACGTTAAAACTAAAACGTCCCGGATTGTAGCCGCGCAACTTGGCTTCTGGCGTGGAGGCAAATAGCTCGCGGATGGGCGTGAACAGGCCGGTATAAGTGGCCGGGTTAGACCGTGGCGTTCGGCCGATTGGTGACTGGTCGATCACAATCGCTTTATCGAGTTCTTTAATTCCAACGATTTCATCGTGCCGTCCTGGTACAGTGTTGGCCCGGTGCAAGCGAGCCTGCAGTTCTTTGGCGACAATGTCGTTAATTAAGCTGGACTTGCCAGAACCTGACACACCGGTAACCAAAACCATCTGGCCTAGCGGGATGTCGACAGTTACATCGCGCAGGTTGTTTTCGCGAGCACCTTTAACGGTCAGCATCTTGCCATTGCCTTGGCGACGTTTTTTAGGCGTTGGGATGATCTTTTCGCCACGTAGGTACTGGCCGGTTATGCTGTTCTTGACCTTGCTAACTTCCAGAGGAGTACCCGATGCTACGACGTGTCCACCGTGAATACCAGCACCCGGGCCAATATCTAACAAAAAGTCAGCCGTTTTAATGGTGTCCTCGTCGTGTTCGACAACAATTACCGTATTGCCCAAATCACGCAGGTGTTTAAGAGTTTTAATAAGCCTTTCGTTGTCGCGTTGGTGTAAACCAATCGATGGCTCATCAAGCACATACAAAACTCCTTGCAGTCCAGAGCCAATTTGAGTGGCTAGACGAATCCGCTGGGCCTCGCCCCCACTAAGCGTTACGGCACTGCGTAGCAGTGTCAGATAGTTCAACCCAACATCTTGCAAAAATTGCAGGCGTGAGCAGACTTCCTTAAAAACTTGAGTGGCAATATGAGCGTCTTTTTCGTTAAGCTTGAGGTTGTTAAAGAAATCTATGGCGTCATCAATTGATAGTTCGCAGATATCCATGATCGACTGCCCGCCAACCGTAATGGCCAGGACTTCTGGCTTAAGTCGTCGGCCATGGCAGGCATGACAGGGTCGTTCTTGCATGAAGCGTTCAATATCGCGGCGCATAAAGTCACTGTCGGTTTCTTTGTGGCGACGTTCCAGATTTGGTATCACACCTTCGTAAGTGGTATCGAAAGCCCGGCCCGAACCTAGCGAAATTCTGTAGGTTTCGTTGCCAGTACCATAAAGAATCTTTTGTAGCTGGTCTTCGGTTAGGTCGGCAGTTGGCACATGAATACTGAATTTATAGCGGTCGGCTACGGCTTGTAGCTTCTTCATATACCAGTTGTCGGTATTAATCCGGTTGTATGGTCGGACCGCCCCTTCAGCCAATGTTAGACGCCCATTAGGAATCACCAGCTCCGGATCAACTTCTAGACGTGAGCCAAGCCCCGTACAGACCGAGCAAGCGCCTTGCGGGCTGTTAAAGCTAAAGGTGCGCGGCTCTAGTTCGGGGATAGATACATCAGGATGATCGACGCAGCCGTATTTTAAGCTGTAAAAAGTTTCGTCGTTAGTGTCAGCATTTAAAACGCTGACTTTGCCGTCAGCAACTTCAAGAGCTTGCTCGACCGACTGAACCAAGCGCCCACGGCTGTCCTGGTTATTAACCAGGCGATCGACCACAACTTCGATGGTATGCTTGTAGTTCTTGTCTAGCTGCGGGAATTCATCGAGCGCATAAACGACGCCGTCAACCCGAACCCGGGCAAAACCAGCCCGCGTATACTGTTCGGGGATATGCTCAAAGGCGCCTTTTTTGGCGGTAATAATCGGTGCCAAAATCATTAACTTGGCATCAACCGGCAAACGCGTAATTTGATCGACAATGGCCGTACTAGTAGTGCGGGCTACTGGTTTACTGCAAACTGGGCAATGCGGCACACCAATACGGGCGTATAGCAAACGCAGGTAATCGTAAATTTCGGTAACAGTAGCCACCGTAGAGCGCGGGTTTCGACTAGTCGACTTCTGATCAATTGAAATAGCCGGACTTAGACCATCGATCTGATCAACATCGGGTTTCTCCATAAGACCCAAGAACTGGCGAGCATACGAACTTAAACTTTCAACATAGCGTCGCTGACCTTCGGCATAGATGGTATCAAAGGCAAGCGACGATTTACCGGAACCGGACAGACCAGTAATAACGACTAGTTTGGCGCGCGGAATGGTAACATCAATATCTTTGAGGTTATGTTCCCGAGCACCTTTAACTATGATTGCATCGCTCATAAGTCGACTAATTATACAGATTTTTGAGAAGTTTTACTAGAGCGGACCACTAAACAGCCCCTCTAAGCATTAGTACAATAAAATAGAGTTGACTTTTACGCAATTAGATTTACAATTAGAACAAAGTTAACAGGGTTCGGGCTATGATGCAATTAATTGTCCTGGGGCAGATTCCAGGCACACATTTTCAACTTACCTTCGCTTGGTTCCAAGTGTTGATGGTACCAGTTATATTTCTGGTTGCTTACAAGGTTCGCAAGGTCCACACCAGCAAAAATGCCGGTGACGTACAGCGCCACTACGACGTCATCAGCCTGCGAAGTCTGGATCAGGCATAATACTTTCGCCGTAAAGGTGCAGTTCTTCTAGTAAGTACTGTTGTTCAGCGGTAGTTTGAGGGCTTTTGGCTAATTCCTCGAGTCGTTTGAAGAACTTGGCTAAGCGACTCTGGTCACCACCATGCAAAAGGGCGCGCTGCCGATAGCTTTCCCACTCGACCATTTCTTCTGGCGTTAAAGACTTAGGAAAATTACGAGCTTTGTATAGTGGAAGGAGTGCCCGTAGCCTTGAGTCTTTAAATCGATCCTGAAACTCCATGATCTCACTGGGCTGGGCGGCCCGAACCGCTCGCATGATTGTTTGATCGGCCTTACTAAAGAAATCGTCATACAGTTGCGTGTCAACATCAAGCTCGTTGGCCAATAGTCTGGTCTGCTGCTCTTGGTTTAATATATCAACTGCCTGGTGAAGATTATTAACAAAGCTGGTAGCGCCGCTAAGCTTTTTTAGATTGGCTTGAATTGTTTTAACATCAAGAGATAACCTGGCTTGACTGGAATCATCGAGGACACCAAGGGGTGCTACGGCTGGGCAACGATTGTACTGCAGGGTTTTAACCGGTAGACGTGGCGCTAACGGATCTTTTTTATACCGCCAAAGCTCAGCCAGCTCGGCGGCTGATTTATCTATGAAATTAGTTGGGTCGTGGCGTAAGTCAAACACTAAAGCGCCTTGTCGAGTTGGATGATCGGCAATCTTAACGGCCACGCTAGTTTTCTCGAACTCGGCCGAGTACTTGCCGGTGGCGTAGACAAATGGCTGGGCACTATCGATCAGTTCGGCGACAGCCTTCTTGCTACGCATCGACAACAGATAGTCAAACAGCTTGGTCTGCTTATTGTAGATCAAGCGGGCCATGGCGATTGTGGCGTGGACATCACTTAGGGCATCATGGGCATCAGTGTGTTCCAACCCGTTTATGCCGGTAAGCAGCTCCAACCTGTTGGATGGTTTGCCGGTACTGTCAAATGGCCATTTTATACCGTCGGGTCGAAGTGCCCGGGTCAGACGAACGACATCGAGCAAATCCCAACGGCTGCGGTCATCTTGCCATTGCCACTCGTATGGATCGTAAAAGTTTCGATAGTGTAAGTAACGCATGAATTCGTCGTCAAATCGAACCGTGTTGAAACCAGTAAAGATCGTCCCCGGCACAGCAACCTCTTCGCTGAATATTTTAAGGAATTCGGCTTCGGTAATACCTTCGGCTCGCGACTGTTGCGGCGTAATACCGGTTATTAAAATGGCATCTGGTTCCGGCACAATATCATCCGTGAGCTTAACAAGCAGATTAACTGGTTCACCGATTGGCTTAAGTTTTAGGTCGGTGCGTTGACCGGCAAACTGCATAATCCGTGCTGAGCGCGGATTAATACCACTGGTTTCTAGGTCATAAAAAAAGAGTGACCTGGTCACTGCTAGTACTCGATGCCGCGATAGCCATTAATGACAATTTTTTGACCAGCCTCAATACCCTGGCGGTGTAGTTCTTTAAGAATGCCCATTTTCTTTAGGATGTCATATAAACGAGCCACGGCATCGGTGTTATCAAAATCTGTCCGTTGGGCAAAGCGTTCGATTTTTTGACCATAAACGGTAAAGCCATTCTCGCCCTTTTCGACTCGCCAGCTATCATCCTTAACCATTCGTATCACCGGCAAAACAGCGGCCGCCTTTTTAACATGCTTGGCGCGTTCTTTAGTAACAATCTTCAGGGCTTCGTAAAGTAATTCTTTAACACCTTGGCGGCTGGGTGCCGAAATAGCAAATATAGGCGTCGTCTTTGGCACCACTTTTTTAAGTTCGGCTATCTGGGCATCAATGATTTCGGCGTCCAGACCATCGATTTTTGTCAGCACCACAATCTGTGGTCGCTTAGACAAGTCGACAGCATAGGTCTTTAGTTCGTTCTGGATAGTCTTGTAGGTAGCCGCAACGTCTTCTTGATAAGCATCAATCAGATGCAGCAGAACATTGGTGCGCTCAACATGACGCAAGAATTCATCGCCCAGACCCTTGCCTTCACTGGCACCTTCGATTAAACCAGGTATATCGGCCACCAGTAAACTATTTTCTTTATCAATAACGACCACGCCAAGATTAGGTCGAATGGTCGTAAACGGATAATCGGCAATTTCGGGTTTAGCCTGGCTGACCGACGCTAAAAAGGTTGATTTGCCAGCGTTGGGCAAGCCAATTAGACCAACGTCAGCAATCATCTTTAATTCTAGGGTGGCCGTGTATTCTTCGCCTAGTTCACCCTTTTCGGCAATGCGCGGGGCTTGGCGAACTGATGATATAAAGTGAGCGTTGCCAAAACCACCCCGCCCACCTTGGGCCACCACAACTTGCTGACCGTCTTCGGTCAGGTCGGCTACGACTTCGCCAGCCTCGTTAGTAAGTACCGTACCGACTGGTACAGCGACAATATTATCCTTACCACTGCGACCATGCTTTTTCTGTTTATCACCGGCTTTGCCGTCTTCGGCTCTTAGTGCCTTCTGAAAACGGAAACTAGCCAAGGTGTTTTGGTTACGACTGGCTGCCAATATGATGCTGCCGCCGTGCCCACCATCACCGCCATCTGGGCCACCTTTATCGACATAGATTTCATGGCGAAAACTAACACGGCCGTCGCCACCATCGCCGGCCTTAATTGTAACTGCCACTTTGTCCACAAACATGTCCTAATTCTACCTCTGTTAAGGCGTCTTGTCCATGTCGTAATTATTGGCTGTTCTAATAAATGTAAGAGTAGGCGGCGGCTTCGGCTGGTGAAAGAGTCTTTTTGCTGACCCGGCCCCAACCAGCCACGTTCATTTCGGAAACATTAACACTACCATCGGGGTTAACCGATTCGACAAAACCAACGTGTCCGTAGTAGTCGCGGGGTGGCGTCCAGATAACGGCTCCGGCGGCTGGTTGGTTACCGACACCAAGGCCAGCGCGCTGAGCTAAAACCTTCCAGGTGCTAGCGTTACCAAGGTTGCTAGGAATAGATCGACCGATTTGCGAACGGCGGGTAGCTGCCCACCAAGTACAATAACCGTAATCATAGCCGTTGCTGCCATAAACGGCACTGTAGCCACCCCAGGCAAAGCCGCCCGAACTGGTCACAGCCGACGCGCGGGCTACTGTTGCTGCTGGTGGCGTTCCACCAGGAATAATAATATTTTGACCAACCGGTAAACCACCGATTTCGGCGTCGTTAATGGCGATCAGAAGCTCCTTGTTGGCACGATACTTATCGGCCAAACTATCAGCTGTATCACCGGCTTTGACTAAATAAATGATGCCGTTAACGGGCGAGATGAGTAACTGTTTACCCGGCGTCAAAGCATCACCGCTAAGACCGTTGGACCAACGAATTGTGTCAGACGTCACGGCAAACTTGGCAGCTACACTTGGCACTGTATCACCAGCTGCCACGGTATAAGTCTGAATATCTTTACGAGACTTCAAGCCATCCGACACAACTTGCGGTTTAGTAATAATACTCTGGCCAGATGAACTAACAGCCAGCTGGGCGTTAACCGTATCGGCCTTGTTTGTCACCGCCTGCGCCTCATCAAGCTTAGCTGCCCGGGCAATGTGAACAGCAATGTCAGCCGAAGACAGTTGGTCGAGCGGGTTAATTGCCACCGAGTTTTCTCCCAATGCAGCCACGCCCGTACCAGAACCACTAAAACTACTGTTAGTCTGTTGACGACTTTGGACAACAAATACAGATACAACAGCTAGCAACGCTAGGTTGGCAGCCAAAAGACTATAGCGAACCGTACGACGGCGCGATTTTTTAGGTAACTGCATAAACAGGCGTCGGTAGGTACTGATACGCCAAAAACCGTTGAAACGAGCTAGCCGCCTCTGGGTTAATGATTGAGCTGTGGTACTAATACGAATTCTCCAAAATATTACAACTGTTTACTCTGTAATGAACAGACAGTTGTAGGCACTATTATAGCAAAAAATAGCTATTTCAACCACTATTCACACAGTTTTTTACAGTGCTTATCAACCAGTGCCTGGTGCTCTTCTAAGGTGTTAGAGAAGTATGTCGTGCCATCATCGCCGGATACGAAGTATAACCAGCTGGTTGGAGCCGGGTTAGCAACCGCCAACATTGAATTTTGGCTAATGTTACTAATTGGGCCGGGGGGCAAACCAGCATGAATATAGACGTTGTAGGGCGTGTCCAGAGTAAGAGTAAACGGCTTACCGGCAAGAATGGTGCCGTATTTAGTTATCACATCTGACTGCAACAACATATTCTCACGGAAGCGTTTTAGGAATACTTGCGCCACAATTGGTCGATCTTCGGGCTTGGACACTTCTTGCTCGACAGCTGATGCCAAGATGATCCCCTGGTGAACGGTCAGACCCTGGGCCACAAAGGCATTGCGCAATTCTGGAGTCAGGTACTTCTGCATCTCATCAAGCGATTGCTGGATTATAGTTTGGGGCTTGGTTTCGGCAATTCGCTGGTACGAGTCGGGGTATAGATAACCCTCTAGATTGGCTTCGGTTGGCTTATCGGCCAAAGCCGGGTGGTTTTTATAGTTAGCCGGATCAAGTGCTTGCTCTACTTCGGCAGTGTCAAAACCAGCGTTAATTAAGGCGCTTTTGATTTGATCAAGACGTTGACCTGGCAAAATAGTGAACAGGTTTTTCACAATATTTCCTCCTGTCAGAATCTTGGTTATGGCTTGAACACTGTCGCTGGGGCGCAGTGAATATGTGCCAGCCTGAAGCTTATCCTGCGCACCTTGACTGCGCACATACTGGGTAAAGATTCGACTGTTACGAATAAGTTGTTTGTCTTTTAATATATCGGCAATCTGATTAACGGTTGATCCAGTTGGTATGGTGACAACAATGGCAGTCTGACTAGAACTAACAGGCTCTAGGTTCCTCTGATAATAAGTTCGGGCGCCCCAGACACCACCGATAACCGCCAAAATCACAGCCACAACGACAATTGTTAGAGTAATCGTCCAGCGCTTGCGCCGAGGGTTTACGGCCTTCATACGGCTAACTCCTCTTTGCTTGCTAAAAAATCCTCTAGTATATATGTAGCCGCCAGGGCATCAATATCACTCTTTTGGTATGGCGTCTTGCCGCTTTTGAGTTTTTCTTCGGAAACATGTGACGTTAAAGCTTCGTCTTGCCAGTAAATCGGAATATCGAGGTGGTGCTGCAGACGTTCGCCAAACTCCCTGACTTTTCTGGTCTGGTCGGTATCTTCGCCCTTTAAGTTACGCGGCAAACCTAACACCACAGCAGCGGCTGTCTGCTCGGCAGTAAGTTGTTTAATCTGTTCAATTACATCATCAGAAACATCAAGCGTTTTGAGCGGGCTAGCTAACCGGGCCACAACATTAGCGGTAGCTACGCCAATTCGCTTGTCACCAATATCAAGTGCCACAATGCGGGCGTTTGGATTATGCATGATTAATTCTTCGCTTTTTCAAACGTAATCGTCACCTTATTAGGATCGCCCGGCGTCTTAATGACCCAGAAAGGACTGTAATTAATAGTTACGCCTTTTATGGATGGTCGGCTCTCGATGATCTGCTTGGTCTGACCCTTCTTTTTACCGGCGATTTCTTTTTTAATGGCGTTGGTATCAAGGTTTGGACCAATCGTTACCGATGTTGCCACCGTAACCTGGGGGTTGTCTTTGCCTTGAACGGTAAAGGTGGCGCTGTCGAGTCCATCGTTCTGGACAGCCTGCTTACTTGTGTCGATTTGACTCTCGGCCTGCTTTTTAACCACTTTGCTCAGGTCGTCTTGGTTAATGCCGAGCATCGTGTAAGTTGCTGTAGAATCGACTTTAACGCTATCCGCTTGATCACCAACATTTGGCGTATTGGTGACATTTGGTCCGTCCACAGCAAAACTTGAGTCGATCGGCAACAGGTCACTCTTTTGCAGATTTGCCTTGAGCTCAGCTTTGGCGGCATCGGAATTAGCGGCCGTTGGTAGTTTTGCCTTGGCAGCATCAACATCAGCCTGCGAGACAACCTTCACAATATTGTCAGTACCATCATTAGCACTACCTTGGGCGGTTACATCTGAACGACCAGCCACGGCGAAGGTAGTTGAACTGGTGTTGTAGTTGGCACCCGGGTTCTGAGCAGTAATCGGTGTATTATTGCCCTTAAAGTTTACACAGCCACCCGAGATAGTGTCAGGGCTAAAAGTGACGTCTTTTTGCGTAACGTAAGTTAGCCCGTTAGCACTAACACCGGTACCTGAGGCCACTGCGGCTGGCGTACTAAAACTACCGCAAACTTTGGCGGTCATGGTAACCGAACCAGATGCCTTGGTGCCAATGTTTTTTTGGCCAGTAGCTGGAGCTGTTTGGGTGTCGGTTTTCTTAACCGATGCCAGTTCAGCCGGCACAACTTTACCGGCTTCGTCGAATGTCTTGCTGGCCGTGTTAGCGGTAAAGACAACTGAGGTATTGGCTTCCGACGAATCGGTCGCGATAACAATTGTTGCCTTAGGCATCTTCACTAGAGCAAAGTAGCCACCAACAATTAAAATCACAAAGGCCACACCACCTAAAATTAGCCATTTTCGGAAACGGTCAAAGTTCGGTACTTTAAGCTTGCTATCTTTCTTGCCTTTGCCGGCTTTCGGCTTCTTGCCAGCCTTGGTAACTTCCGGCTCGTCATCCATGTTTATGGTCTCTTCGGCGGCCAAGGCAGCGGCTGGTTCGCCCGACAACTCACCAATACTCTTATTATTATCAATCTCCGGATCTTCTGGTTCGCCCTCGACTTCTTCTTCGTTAACTAGCGAGTCTGGTATGTCGGTCATGTCCGGGCCAGCCGGTATAGCCGGCTTAGACTGAAGATTCTTAGCGACATGAACACCAACCGCACCAGCCAATGGCAATAAACTGGCCTCGGAAGTAATTAGTACTAAATTCTTTTTTGACTTTTGGGCACTGCGCTTGAGGAGCTTCATGTTAACGATGCTCTGCAGAACGGTAGCACGCTTGGGCAAAACCAAGGCTACAATTTTATGCTTGCTGGTTTGAACTTTGTCGATGATGCCGGTTATTTCGTCATCTATGTCGATGTAGATAGTGTCTTTTTGGGCTTCGCTCATACTCGTAACATCCTATCAAGACGCTCCTTAAAAGTTCCGTTGCTTGACCCGCCGTTACTGCTTGTTGTAGCAGGGCCATCTTGTTGTTGCAGCGTGTCAGCGCCAACGCGCAACAGTCCCATGGCAGTCACAAAGGTATGGTCGGTTACATCACCCGTGGTATCCACTATATCAGCAACCTGCTCAGGACGGATATACTGCACCACTGGCTTGCGCGTAAATGGTAGATCGCCATACCATTGGCTTTCGTTGAGCGTTTCCACTAGTACGTCCAATGACGAGCCACCACCACAGAGTAAAATTCGGTTGGGCAGATGATCCAGTTTATCGAATTCGGCCAATGCCAACTCGACACCATTAATCCAAACATTAGCCGTCTTCTGCAAGGCCTTTTCGATAGCTGGTACTTTGGCCTGAGGTGTTTTATTGGTGTGCAGACCGATCTTTAGTTCTTCGGCTTGTGCGAAGGATACGTCAAGGTCTTTTTCGACCGAACGAGTATAGGCCCGACCACCGATGCCAAACATCTTTGTACCCTGAACGCCACCGTCGTTAATAACGGCAATGTCGGTAGTACCACCACCAACGTCCATCAAGATGGCGCTTAAACTAGCATTGGGGTCATCACCGATCACGGAACGAGCGACGGCAAATGGTTCGGCGGCGACTGCCAATAAATCGAGATCAAGCTCCTGGGCGGTTCGTTCCAGTGCACCAATGTGAATTAACGGTGCGAAGGCAGTATAAAGCTGCACAACGACGTCCTTACCCTGAAAGCCAATTGGGTTAGTTACTTTATAGCCATCAATTTCGATGCCCACCAGAGCGCTATTAACCAGGCGTACATCGACTTCTTTGCCGCCTAATTCCCAAGCTAGCTGCTGCTTAGCTCGTTCTTCGGCTCGTTTTTGAACAACGCCAATAATTCGTTCAACTTCGGGCACATCAAGCGCCTTGGTTGGGTTTTTGCGGGCCACCCGAACGGTTGTGGTCGTGCCCTTCACTAGTTCGCCAGCGATACCGATAACACCAGTGCGGACAGTTGTACCGGCCTGCTTTTCGGCAATATTCAAGGCTTCGTTACAATTGCGTACCACGCTGGTAATGTCGGCAATGGCGCCAGCCTGCATGTCGTTTAGTTCTTGGTGTGTCCGGCCAACACCGATAATCTCGATCTTGTCTTCTTTTAATACGCCGATTAACGCCTTGACGTATTCGGTACCAATATCAAGTCCGACAACGTACTGTTCGCCAGATTTTTTGGGTGTGGTATTTAAGCGCTTTAATTTATCAAGCATAATCTCTTTTATTCTAACATCTTAGAGCGCTGCGATGAAGTAACTTCAAAATTACCGTAGTTTACTTAACATTTCTTTTATGGCCATCTGTCGGTGGCTGATAGCGTTCTTTTCTGCCGGTGACATTTCGGCGAAGGTACGGGTTTGGCCTTCCGGTACAACTACCTGATCAAACCCAAAACCATTAGTCCCCCTAGGCTCAACAACGCTAACATGGACTTTGCCGACAGCGTAAATCTTCTGTTTCCCATCGTAATAACCGATTGTGCAAATAATTGTGGCGGCTTCACCGGGCTTTTTAGCAAGCTGCAAAAGTGCGGTTGGTCCTAGAGCCTTTTCGTAAAACTTAAAGAATGGCCCGGGTAGGTTAGCCATCCCGTCCAGCCCAATTGAAACATCGTCAACTACTACCGGTACTTTAAGCACGTCATAGGCACGGCTGAGCTTATCTTCGACAATGGCCTGCAAGTCCATGGATTGAATTTCCGGCAGATCAAGTTCTTGCATGACAAAATTGATATCAGAGTTCGCTGGTAGAATGGCCTGCCACTCCTTTAGTTTGCCCGGGTTACCAGTAACTAAAGTGATGGTTTTCATCTAATTAAGAACAGCTTTAATTCGACGAATGCCGGCCGAGCTAGCTTCTTCTTTAAGAATCTTGAACCGCTTGCCGTCCTCAAACAACTGCAGGGTGTGATCAACATGTGGCCCACCACAAATTTCAAAACTAAACGGTTTTTTGGCGCCGTCAGCAATCATCTTATAAACTTTAACCTTTTCGCCGTAGCGATCACCAAACTGGCCAAGTGCCCCTAGCTTGCCGGTAGCTTCTTCGGTCGGATACTCGGCCCAACTAACTTTAAGATCTTGGCCAATCTGTTCGTTGACGATTTTCTCGACTTCATCAAGTTGCTCACGCGTAACTTTTTCGGGATGAGAAAAATCAAAACGCAGACGTTCTTCGGTAATGTTTGAACCACGCTGAACCACATGATCACCTAAAACATCACGCAGCGCCTGGTACATCAAGTGGGTAGCGGTGTGGTATTTCTTGTGTTGCAAGGTCTGGCCACCCAAACCACCCTTGAAAGTTCCTTTGGTGGCAGTTTGCGAACGTTCACGCTGTTGTTTCATGAGTTCAGTGAAGTCAGCTTGGGCAGTTTTTGCGATTGGCACATCCTGCTTAAAAGCTTCTTCTAGAGTCAGCTCCGTTGGGAAACCATATGTATCATAAAGTTTAAAGATTGTTTCGCCGGTCAACTTGTTGCCGACTATCTTATTGAACTCGTGCAAGCCCTTTCGAAGTGTTTGGCGGAATATTTTCTCTTCCTTAACCAGAATTTCGATGACTTGGTCGCGCTGCTTGGCAACTTCTGGGTAATCTTCGTGATAAAGATCAGTGATAACCGGCACAAGGTCGTGCAAGAAGTTTTGTTCGACACCCAGTTCAAAGGCAAACCGAATCGCCCGTCGGACCATCCGACGCATCACATAGCCCTGCTCTTTGTTGCTTGGAGTAATTCCGTCAACTGCTAAGAAAGTAGCAGCCCGCAAGTGGTCGGCAATAACACGCATGGCATTGGTGTGTGAGCCGTAGTCTTTGCCGGAAATCTTTTCGAGCTTTTCGATAATTGGCCACAGTATGCTGATCTTAAAGACGTCTGGGCTATCAATAGCCGCCGCCGAGATGCGTTCTAAACCGCCACCAAAGTCAACATTCTGCTTTTTTAAGGGTTCAAAGCCTTTTTGGGTACGCAGGTATTGCATGAACACTTGGTTACCAATTTCCATGAATTGGCCGGAGTCGCTGGCCGGGTGGGCTTTACCAAAGCCAGCGGCATGATTTTGGGGGCCAAAGTCGTAAAAAACTTCGCTGTCTGGGCCGCAAGGGTCGCCGACCGGCGTTTTGTCTAAGCCACCGGCGCGGCTCCACCAGTTTTCGCCATCATCGTAAAAGAAAATTCGCTCACCAGGCTTTATGCCCCGTTTATCGCCATCGGCCTGCGAACCAATTTCGGCAATCTTGGCATCAATGCCCTTTTCTTTAAAGAGCTTCTGCCAGATTTGAGCGGCTTCGTCGTCGCGCGGAATATCATGTTCTTTACTGCCGATAAAACAGGTGACATAAATCTTTTGCGGGTCGAGACCGATAATATCAACCAAGAATTCAAAGAACCAGCGAATTTGATCTTCTTTAAAGTAGTCCCCTAAACTCCAGTTACCGAGCATTTCAAAAAAGGTTGTATGACGATTGTCGCCAACCTCATCGATGTCCTGTGATCGTAAACACGTTTGGCTATTAACTAGCCTAGTACCTCCCTGATGGGATTCGCCTAGCAGATACGGTATAAGTGGTTGCATACCAGAACCGGTAAATAAAGTCGTCGGGTCGTTTTGAGGCACCAAAAGGGCGCGCGGGATTACCACATGACCACGATCTTTGAAAAACTTCAGGTAGGCTTGGCGAATTTGTTGGGCATTCATATCTGTTAGAGTATATCAGATTGTTGACAAACAGTAAGCCCGGAGTCTTAAATACATGGAACGTAATCACGGAGGGCTTGTGGAACATCCAGACTGGCGGCGACATCTTGCACCCGTGGCATTTGTAGCCGCTGGCACGGCCGTTGGCGCTAGTGCCGGTGCTGTTTACGCCGCTTCCAGCCCGACGCCGGTTGAAGCCGGCCCTCACCAAGCCACTGTTGAGCTTAACAGCACTGGTATGTATAAGATTGACTTTGGTATGATCGGCAACATCACCATGCCCAGCGATCAAGGTCCGGTGGGCGCCGAACTAGATATCTTGGATGTCCCAGCCGAAGACACGACAGCCGAACCATTTGACTACGAGCACCTGGCGACCCAGTACAAGCAATTGTTTGCCAACCCAGACCACGTCTTTGGTCGCATGCAAGAAAGCGTCGTCAACCAGGTAGAACAAGGCGCCTCAAAAGGGGCTGCCCTAGGCTTAGTCCTAGCCATGTCCGGCCTAATTGCCGTCAAGACTATGAGCACCGAAAAACAACAGGCACTAAGAACCCTACTAGTGCCGGAAGGCCCGCACCCGGCATTGCGCAAGGTCATTGCCACCGGCGGCTTAATGGGAATCTGTGCCCTGCTAGTTGCACCCGACATTCCTAACGCTTCGGCCGATAGCCCAAGCGAACCGGTAGCGGCTTTTGCAGGCACACCGTTTGAAGGCGCAACAGTGCATGGCCTTTACTTGCGAAGCATTATCGACGAAGTAGCGCCTGAGGTAATTGACTTTATTGAAGATACCGACGGCTTTTACGAGCAAGCCGAGACCAATTTTGAAGACGCCTTTAACGAGCGTTCAAGCCTAGAGAAAGACGAAACTAGATCGCGTGTCATGATAATAAGTGATGTCCATTGCAACATCGGTATGAGCCGAGTCTACGGAGCCGTTGCGCAAAAATTTGCAGCTGATGCCGTAATTGATGCCGGTGACGCCACCATGAGTGGTACGCCGGTAGAAGAAGAGTGTATCGCCAACGAAGCCGACGCCTTAGGTGATACACCGCGCTTCATAAACTTGGGCAACCATGACAGCCCCCAGGTGACCGGCGAGCAGGCCCGAAATCACAACTTTATGGTGGCCGATGGTACCGTTCAAGAATTCGCGGGCTTTACAATTTTGGGAGCCAGCGACCCGCGCCGTAGCCGCTTTGGCGCACCAGATATCCAACCTAACGACAGTCGAATTGCCGAACAAGGCCAAACAATCAGAGATATAGCTTGCGCAAGCGAACCAGATATTGTTGTTATTCACGACCCAAATGCCGGTGAACCAACCGCCGAAGCCCACTGCGCCACCTTGACTATTTCGGGACATGTCCATGAACAAGCCGAACCAGTGGTATATGAAGATGGTCTGGGCAATGCCAACTACCACTTTGTCCAGGGCACAACCGGTGGCGCCAAAGAAGACAGCCTAGTGCTAGGTGCCCTAAACGATCCGGCCGTTCTAAGCGTCTTTGAGTTTGACGAAGATAACCAGCCCTTAGGGCGCTATGACATAACCGTCAACCCCGACTCTTCGGTAGAAATTAGCTCGTTCAAACCGATGCCCCGTTAGACTATAATGCCGCCGCCCACAACTTGTTCGCCGCTGTAAAAGACGGCCGACTGACCGGCCGTAATAGCCCGAGCTTCGTCTTGCATAATTACTTTGAGTGGCTTGCCAGACTGTAAGGTGCATTTCACTAAAGGCGCCCGGTAACGAGTCCGAACTTGCAGTACCGCCTCTTTAGCTGGGGAATTATTAATCCAATGTACATCAACTAAATAAAGCTGCTTGTGCCATAGCCTGGCATCATCAAGATTAGTCGTTACATAAACTTCGTTAAGGTCCATATCTTTGCCAACCACGTAGTAGGGCATGCCGCCGCCAACATTCAGCCCGTGCCGTTGACCAATAGTATAAAAAATTGCGCCGTCGTGGCTACCCACCACGTGTCCGGCTTGATCCTTAATTTGACCTGGTTTTTGGGCTCCAAGTTCATGCAACAAGAACTCTTTAATCCCAACCTTACCCACAAAGCAAATACCTTGGCTGTCTTTTTTGTTGGCTGTCACTAGACCAAACTTTTTGGCTAGCGCCCGTACTTGGTCTTTAGTTTCAAACTCACCAATTGGCATCAAGGTTTTCTTAAGAGCATCGCTGGTAACCCGGTACAAAAAGTAGGTTTGATCTTTGTCGACATTGCGGGCCGTTAGGAGTTGGCCGTCTTTAACGCGGGCATAGTGACCGGTAGCGATTAAATCGGCTCCGTCCGCCAAAGCAGTATCTAAGAAAAGCTTAAACTTGACCTCCTGATTACACATAATATCGGGGTTGGGTGTCCGCCCAGCCTGGTATTCGGCCACCATGTAGTCGACAACCTTTTGGCGATACTCTTTTTGGAAGTCATACATTTTAAAAGGGATGCCGAGCTGCACAGCGACACGCTTGGCATCTTGGTAATCTTCTTTCCAAGGGCAGGCAAAACCGGGCAGGTCTTGGCTCCAGTTCTTCATGTAGACACCAACCACTTGGTAGCCCTGCTCCAATAGCAAAGCCGCGGTGACCGAACTATCGACACCGCCACTTAGGCCCACATAGACTACTTGATTCTTTGCCATATCTTTCCTATTATAGCAAATTTACCTCTGTTTTACACGTCCAAAAAGACAATCACTTGGTCGGCCTTAACATGCATCATGCCGCGCTTGATCCTGATGGTTCGTTTTTCACGATCGGTACGAATCGTTATGTCGCCTTCGTTAAGCAAGGTGATGAAATTATGGTGTTTAGGGAGGATGTCAAATGGTCCGGTATCATTGACGGCCGAAACACTCAGGGCCGGAGCGTCATAATAGGTTTGAAACGGCGAATAAACTTTGACTTGCACGGTCGGCTTGGCACTAGTATTGGTGGCCAGTTTGCCGTCGTCGATAATTTTGCCAGTACTGGCATCTTGGCGTCTTACCATAGCATGCCTAGACGATTATCTCTTCTATGCCTTTTAAGGTATCCTCGCGACTAACATACTCACCCTTAAGACCGTTCAAGCTTTCGGTAACAAACATATTTTGGGTAAAGTATTTGATTAGCTGCTTAGCTTTGGCGTAATCAGATCGGTCGGTTGGTGATAATTCGTTCTCGCCAATAATGGCAATTATATTCTTAAGAGACTCGTATTTTTGCAGGAGAGACTGAACCTGGATACTTAATACATAGTGGCGTTCGCCCACAATCTCTGGCGTCAAAAGAGATGAAGAAGTTCGAGTCAGGTCAACGGCTGGCCGAATGCCCTGTTCGGCCACCTTTCGGCTGAGGACAATGATGGAGTCCAGTTCGTGCTGAATCATCTGAACGGCCGGATCACTCAGGTCATCGGCTGGCACATAGATAGTTTGGACAGATGTAATTGAGCCGTTTTCATTGGAGCTAAGCCGGTCCTGCAAGGTCTTCACATCACTAAAAATGGTTGGTTCGTAACCACCTTCGGACGGGATCTGATCCAGAATGGTTGCGACTTCGTTATGGGCCTGGATGTAGCGATACATGTTATCGGCAAAGAAAAGAATATCTTTATGTTCTTCGTCCCGAAAATACTCGGCCGAGGCCACGGCCGACACTGCCACTAAAGATCGGACGACAGGGTTCTCGTTCATCTGACCAAAATACATACAAGTGTTTTTTAATAGGTCGTGTTCTTT
Source organism: Patescibacteria group bacterium (assembly GCA_030916945.1). Taxonomy (GTDB): domain Bacteria; phylum Patescibacteriota; class Saccharimonadia; order Saccharimonadales; family JAUPVS01; genus JAUPVS01. The sequence goes on along the minus strand of JAUPVS010000016.1, from coordinate 2,243 downwards.
GAGTGTTTCGTAAAGTTCATGACCCTCACGAATACGTTCACCGATGCCAGCAAAGAAGCTTAAACCGCTACCACTCTTAGCGATGTTATTAATCAGCTCCATGGTAAGAACAGTTTTACCAACACCGGCACCACCGATAATACCAACCTTGCGACCCTTAACGAACGGTGTAAAGAAGTCGATTACCTTAACACCGGTTTCTAGAATTTGTGGCTTGGATATGGCAAAACTAGTACTACGACGGGGCAGGCGCATAATGTCGCGAACCGGTACGTCACTACCCGCCGCCGGCTGCCCATCCAGTGGACGGCCTAGAGCATCAAATATTCGTCCGATCGTTTGTGAACCAACTGGTACTTCGATCCCCTTGCCAGTTAAGTCAACCACCATGTTTTTTTCGATCGTCCGATCGGATTGAATGTTTAAACAGGTTGCCATGTTGCCAGCTTCCAAAGAATTAACCAGTAGCAGCCCTTTTCGACGACTCCGCGGTATTACCAAATCACCAATTTTAGGCAGCTCTTTCTCGAACTCAACTTTGATGACCAAGTCTTTAATTGTTCTAACTACGCCCTGACTCATCGCTGTCTAGCCTTTCGCATGCCGTTGATTATCTCTTTCAGGCGTTCGTCCTTCATGCCTCGCTTCACGCGGTTGTACATTAGGTGGAGTTCATCAACACTTTCATCGGCTTTTTTGTGAGCCGAGCTCATGGCCCGAAACCGGCTAGCATACTGAGCCAACTTAGATTCAAAAATAACCTGGCCGAGCATACTGCTCAACATAGACTGTTCGAGGTGGCTGACCACTTCGTAGGTGGACGGCTCGAAGATATAGTTAGCTTCACTGATGTCGTCTTTTGATTTGCCGGCCGCTTTACCCTGTTCTTGGGCGGCCGCCGAGAGGTTGATTCGTTTGACGTCTTGAATAGTAAGCGAAACATAGGTTTGGTAATAGACGTAACAACCTTTGTACTGCTGTATCTCTTTAATCAGAGGTGCGGCGTTAATGTTGATATCAGAATTGGGTAGCTTAAAGTACTTCTTGAACTTTACACCCAGCTGGGTCAGCTGAATAACACCGTGGTGACCAATAATTATAATGTCGTGTTTTTTGGGGTCGTATTGGCTAAGCATCCACTTAATTAGCTTTTGGTCGATGTCACCACTAAAGCTACCTTCGGCCGTAACGCCGATAAATAGATCCTTGTCGATCAATTTCTTATCACCCAAAGCTCTACCAAAGCGAAACGATTCATCAACTCGCAACTGGGTATAAATATGCCACAGCTCATGAAAGAATTCTTGGGCTTTGAGAACCTTATTTTTTGTCTGAGCAATACGCATGCTGGCCAGGCCTTCAAAAACATTGGTCAACTCGGCGATTGTCTTCATAGAAACTTCTTCCCGTCCAAGTTCTTGTAGACGCCTCATTTCTTTATCTCCAGGAGGCTTTTCTGTTTAAGGGCGGTCAGAGCGGTACTATAAGTTGCGTCGTCTTTAACGCCTCCGACGAGCGCTCCCACTTCGGTCTTCATTTTCCTGATATCTAAGACTTCGTTGTCAGCCAAATTAAGCACTATGTCGAGCATGAGTTGCTGGCTCATGACCGAATAAGTTTCGCCAGGCGCCTGGGTTAAAAGATCGTGCAGGCGCTTGCCGGTAGCTAGGTCACGCTTGGCCTCTACTGCCAACTCGGTTCCAAACCGAGAAAATTCTTCGGCCTGCTTAAAGGCTGCCAGAACCTGGAAAGTTTGAGCAGCCAGTTGTTTTTGGCGCTTATTATGGCCCCGCCCGCCGACCCGAGTCACACTAAGACCAACACTCAGGGCTGGTCTTAAGGAATCTCGAAAAATATCCATATCGAGGATCCATTGACCATCCGTAATCGACATCAGGTTGGTTGGCAAGAATGCAGTTATGTCACCCCCACTTGCCAGCACTATTGGCAGGGAAGTCAGGGTTTTGTGACTACTGTTAAGGCGACCGGCCCGTTCTAGCAAGCTAGAGTGAGCGTAAAACATGTCGCCGGGGTAGGAATCGCGACCGGGGCTCGTGCCTGACAGCAAGGCGATTTCGCGATAAGCCTGGGCATGACTGGTTAGGTCATCGTAAATTATAACTACGTCTTGCTGCTCCTGTTGCCATAAGTACTCTGCCATGGCACAGCCAACATATGGCGCAAGATAACTGGTGATTAATGACTCGAAGGAATTAGAAACAATTACGATGGTGTTCTTGAGT
>JAUPVS010000015.1 GCA_030916945.1 Patescibacteria group bacterium | reverse complement strand
AACTAGTTGAAGAGCGTGATGACGTCGTCTTTTTTGATGGGCGTAATGCTTACGAAGCTGCCGTTGGTCGCTTTAAAGATGCAGTCGTGCCAGATACCAAGACGACGCATGACTTTGTCAAAGAAATACGAAGCCCTAAATACGAAAACCTGAAAGACAAACCGGTGGTTACTTACTGTACCGGTGGTGTTCGCTGCGAAATACTTAGCGTTATCATGAAAGAAGAAGGCTTTAAAGAGGTGTACCAAGTCGATGGGGGCATTGTAAAGTATGGCGAAAAATATGGTGATGACGGCTTGTGGGAAGGCGTTTTGCATATTTTTGACGACCGCATGCAGCACCGCTTTAGCGATAAAACTAAAGATATTGGTCAATGCGTCCATTGCCAGGGCAAGACTAGCAATTATATAAATTGCCAAGAGGTTTCTTGTAATCGTCTTGTGCTGGTATGCGCTAACTGCCAGAAAATTACATACTGTGAAAACTGTATGGTTTTGAGTCGCTAAGTCAGTTATAGTAATAAGCGTAAGCAAATAAGGAAATGCCAAAAATATGGCGCGACTACCCATCCCCGGTTCAGATGTTGGTACTTGGGGTACGATTCTAAATGAATTCTTAAGCGTATCTCATAACAATGATGGTATGCCTAAAAACACGGGTGTTATTGCCGAAAAGTATACTCTACCTGCCGGAGGCGTCCCAGAGACCGACTTGGCTAGCGCCGTTCAGACAAAACTGAACGCCAGCATGAATAGCGCGACAATTTTAGCCCTGACCGATCCTCGTTTCATATATCACCCCAACCCTTCGATAACGCATAATATTGCCTACGAGTTTGCTTCGTCTAGCGAAACATCAGGTACTACAACTTTGCAGGTTTCGGGAAATATCTCGACAGCGGTAGCATCACATGGTTTATCGGTATCTGCTTCTGGTGTAACTCTTGGCCATATGAATGCTATTTTGTGGCCACACTCTTTGGGGGTAGGTGAATGCGTTGAGTCGGCCATATCTGTTACCTGTCGAGCAGTTAACTACTCACTGACTGGCTTACTGATGTCCGATGGGACAACTGCTTCGTCAAACATTGCAGGCATCAGTCTGACCGGCCAATCGAGTGGCGTTCGTGCCTTTGAACCAATGAGCGGTACATTTAACGCCCCCGACGCAACACCCACTGGAGCAGATGGCGGAGCTTTCTTTATGTCATTCCAGGACCAGATAAGAATTAGGGTTACTCGGGTTGGTGTTTCGGCAGTTCGGGTAGAGGTTGGTGATGGAGTGACTTGGTCGCAGCATGGTCTTGACTGGGAATGGAATCCCGGCTTTACGCCGACTCACATTGGCTTTTTTGCTTCCGACTACGGTGGTAATTTCCCGGTCTTTATGCGTGCAGAGTACCTAAGAACCTATAATCCTTAAGCCGACACGCTATACTGTTGGTTAATGATTGGCGATAAACTAAAAACTAAACTAGCCGACCTGCCCAAAGAACCTGGCGTTTACTTTCATAAAGACAAGGCCGGCGACATTATTTATATTGGCAAAGCCGCCAATCTGCGCAACCGGGTTCGTCAGTACTTTCAGGCCAGTCGTTATCGTGATCCTAAGACGGATGCCTTAGTCGAGGAGATTGCTGATGTTGACTGGATTACCGTCGAGAGCGAAATCGATGCTCTATTTTTGGAGGCCGAGCAAGTCCGGCGTTACCTGCCACGCTACAACATACTTTTACGTGATGATAAAAGTAGCAGCTATGTACGGATCGATTACGATAGTCCGCACCCAACCGTGACTTTTACGCGTCGGCCGCTCGACGACAGCGCTCAATACTACGGACCCTACTTTAATACTCAAGCGGTTCGCCGCGCCCTTAAGTATTTGCGCAAGGCCTTTCCTTACTCGACTCATACGCAGAACATACCTAAGCGGGCTTGCTTGCTATATCACCTAGGCCTCTGCCCAGGTCTAGAAGAGAACAAAACCAGTCTGCAAGATTACCGCAACAATCTTAAAAAACTCATCAAGTATCTAAAAGGTGAACGTAGCCAACTAGTGCGCCAGGCCGAAAAAGATATGGCGGCCTATGCTAAGGCCGGTCAGTACGAAGAAGCCGCCGCCGCTCGTAACCAGCTGTTTGCCCTAAAAGGTTTAAGTAAACAGATTATCTTTTCGGACCGTGAGTTCATGGATATCAGTAAAGACAAGGGGCTGGCCGGTCTGGCCGAGTTGCTGGGCCTACCCAAAATTCCGCGCCGTATTGAAGGCTACGATATTAGCCATATGCAAGGCACCGACACGGTCGCCAGCATGGTGGTTTTTAGTAACGGTATTCCCGACAAAACCGCCTACCGCAAGTTCAAAATGCGAATTCCTGGCAATGACGACTTTGCCCACATGAATGAAGCCATCACCAGACGATTAAGCGAAAAGAACCGCAAAGCCTGGGGTCTGCCCGATGTCTTTTTGATTGACGGTGGCAAAGGGCAGCTGAGTGCTGCGATTAAGGCTCGTGACGAAGCTGGCTGTAACCATATACCGATGATTGGCTTAGCTAAACGCGAGGAAGAAATTGTGATACACCGTGACCTGTCGGCTCTAACGCTTGATCGAGAAGTTGTCATGGCTAGTAACGCCCTGCTAACTCAGGATGATCAGTTTATCAGAGTGCTGCTGCCCAAGCAGTCACATGTCGTAAAACTATTGCAGCGGGTTCGCGATGAATCGCACCGTTTTGCGGTAAGTTATCACAGTGTGCTTAAGGGCAAGCGGCAGACCAGTAGTATGTTGGATGAGGTTCCGACAATAGGACCAGCTACCCGCAAAAAACTGCTCAAAGAGTTTGGTTCGATGCGCGGTATTATGCAGGCTCGCACTGAAGAACTAGATAAGCTGTTGGGTGAAAAAAAGGCGACCATTTTGCGGCAGTATCTGCGCGCCTACAAGCAGTCAGCCCGCTAATTTGCTATAATATAAGGCAAAGCTATGTATAAGCATTTCTCGACGGAGTTCTTTGTTAATAACCGCGCTCGTTTGCAAGAGCTGTTTGTGGGCACTGCACCAATTGTAATTGCTGCTAACGGTGTTATGCAGCGCAATAGTGACAGCGTTTATCCTTTCCGCCAAGACAGCAGCTTTTGGTATTTAACAGGCATTGAGCGGTCTGACATAGTGCTGGTGATAGATAAGTCTAAAGAGTACTTAATTCTGCCCGAGCAACATGATTTTCAAGACATTTTTAACGGCGCCATCGATCAGTCCGAGCTAGCGCAGGTCAGCGGCATTGGCGCCATATATGACAATGCCGAAGGTTGGCGCAAGCTAGCTAGCCGTCTAAAAAGGGTTAAGCACGTCGCTACTTTGGCGGCTAACCCGCCTTATATTAAGGACCAAGGGTTCTATACTAACCCGGCTCGAACCGTTTTGATTGAACGCCTGAAGTTGCAGAACGACCAACTTGAATTACTCGATTTACGACCCCAGCTAAGCTTGATGCGGATGATAAAACAGCCAGCTGAGTTGGCGGCTATACAAGCGGCTATTGATACAACCGTCAAGGTCATTAAGTATGTCCAAAAGCGAGACTACGATCATGAGTACCAGGTTGAAGCCGACATAACTCACCTGTTCAGAAAAAGTGGTGCCAGCGGCCATGGTTTTTCGCCAATTGTGTCGTCCGGAGAAAGGGCCTGTGTTTTGCACCAAGATCAAAACAACGGCCCAATTGACAGTAAGGACTTGTTGACCCTCGACATCGGGGCCGAGGTCGAGAATTACAGCGCCGACATAACTAGAACCTTTAGCCCGTCGCAGTCACCCAGTAAGCGTCAGCGACAGGTGCATGAGGCGGTTTTGGCAGTTCAAGATTATGCCTTCAGCCTGATTAAACCTGGTGCACTACTAAAGGACAACGAACAAAAAATCGAACATTTTATGGGTGAAAAGCTGCGCGAACTGGGTCTTATCAAGATTATCGACAAACCGAGTGTTCGAACTTTTTACCCACACTCTAGTTCGCACCACCTGGGCCTTGATGTCCACGACGTGGCTGACTATAAACGACCGCTCGAGGCCGGCATGGTAATAACAGTCGAGCCGGGGATATATATCGCCGCCGAAGGTATTGGTGTGCGCATCGAAGACGATGTGCTAATTACCAAAGATGGCTATAAACTGTTGACCAGCCGCTTGCCACGGGACATCTGTTAACTTACAATGGAGCATAACTGTTATGAATAGTGCTATTGGCCGATTTCTATTACGTTGGTTCGTCTGTGGACTTGGTCTATGGATTGCCACGGCAATACTGGGCGCTAACCGTATTACCTTCGAGAATGGCTTGGGTGTATTGGTTGTGTCGGGCTTATTGCTAGCCATTCTTAACACCGTTATAAAGCCAATCGTTGTCATCTTGTCGCTGCCGGCTATCCTGTTTAGTCTGGGGTTGTTCATGATTGTAATCAACGGCCTAATGGTCCTATTGGCTAGCCAGCTGTATGACCCATTCCACGTCGAAAACTTTGGGGCGGCTATGTTGGCCGGTATGATCATTGGTTTTGTGAACTATCTGGTAACCACCATACTCGATAGCCAACGCAGTTAACCCTTTTCGCCTGCGCCACTTTGCTCTACAATAGATGCAATGACTGCATATAACTATTTGACGATTATCTCGGCTGTATTACTGACTATTTTAATTCTGGCCCAAACTCGCGGCGCTACTTTAGGAGCTGGCTTGGGTGGTGGCGGCGAAGTCAACACCGTCCGGCGTGGTTCCGACAAAACCGTTCATCAAATTACTATAATACTGGCAGTTATTTTTTCTGGCTCAATTCTGCTAAGCGTGGTTGTTTAATATCATTTTAACAGAGGTGGTGAATGGTTGATCGAGCAACAAAACTTCGCTGGCGACGACGCTTTCGGCGCAGTCGAAAGCAAGTCGAAAGCATGGGCGAGCAAGCTGAGCAGCAGCTAGAAGAACATGTTATCGGCCGATTGGGTCGTCTTTGGAACGTGCGCCGTTTTTTGCTGGGCTGGACGTTGCTGATTACATTACTGATAACTTCTTTAATAGCCCAAACCCGCGCCCTGAGCACTTATTATCAAACTCAGCAGCCGGTACCCGGGGGAACTTATACTGAAGGTATTCTGGGCGCCTTTACGACTGCTAATCCCTTGTATGCCACTGGTCAGGTTGACTCATCAGTGGCCCGATTAGTTTTTAGTGGTCTTTTTAAGTACGACGATAAGAACAATCTAACCGGCGACCTGGCTGATACTTGGACGGTTAATGAACGCGGCAACGTCTACACCGTTACACTTAAGCCGGGTGTAATTTGGCATGACGGCGAACCACTAACCTCGGCCGACGTCTTGTTTACTTATCAGACCATCCAAAACCCCGATGCCGACTCACCATTATTCAGTAGCTGGCAGGGTGTCAAGGTGGCTGCTCCCGATGAACGAACCATCACATTTACCTTGCCCCAGGCGCTTAGCTCCTTCCCTTATGCGATGACAAACGGCATCGTGCCAAGGCACATTCTAAGTAGCGTGCCGGTTTCGCAATTGCGTTCGATATCGTTTGATACCACCAACCCAGTTGGTTCTGGAGCGTTCCGTTGGAGCGCAATTGAAGTAACGGCCGCCGACCCAGAAAAGCGCGAAGAGCGTATCGCGCTGGTGCCGAACGAATATTACACTGGCGGGGCGCCCAAACTGGACAGCTTTATAATCAGAGCTTTCCACAACGAAGAATCAATTATTGAAAGTTTTAACCGGCAGGAACTTGATGGGGTAGTCGGCTTTAACAAAGTACCCGACCAGATAGCTCAGAATACCAACAGTCGTCGTTACAGTTTTCCGCTAACCAGCCAGACGATGGTTTTCTTTAAGACGAGTGCCGGTGTTCTGGCCGAAGCACCAGTCCGCAAAGCCTTAGTTCAAGCAGCCGACACCCAGGGCATTGTCAGCAGCCTAGGCTATGCCGCCGGTACGGTTAATCAGCCACTACTGAGGTTCCAAGCAGGCTACGACAAATCATTAAGCCAGGCCGCCTACAATCCGCTGGCCGCTAATCAAGCCTTGGATGCCGCTGGCTGGGTGCGCGGCCCAGATGGTTTTAGATCCAAGGGTGGAGTACCACTGGCATTCCGTCTGGTTACCGAAAGTACGCCGGAATACGCCTTTGTTACCGAAAAACTCCAGGAACAGTGGAAAGCCGTCGGCGTAAAAGTTGATGTTGCGCTCGAAGACGCCAGTGATCTGCAGACCGCCATTGCCTTCCATAACTACGATGCCTTATTGTACGGAATTTCGATTGGGGTTGACCCAGATGTGTTGGCCTATTGGCATAGCTCGCAAGCCGACATCCGTTCGGCCAATCGCTTAAACTTTTCGGAATACAAGTCTAAGGTGGCCGACAGTGCCCTCGAAGCCGGCCGAACTCGGTCTGACCCAACCCAAAAAGCCGTTAAGTATCGGCCGTTTGTCGAAGCTTGGCGCAACGACGCACCAGCCCTTGGTTTATACCAGCCCCGTTTCCTATATATTGCCCGTCAGTCAGTGGCCGGGCTGGTAGAGCACACAATTAATGCTCCGACCGATCGTTATAGCAATGTTCAAAACTGGATGATCCGCGAAACCAGCCAGGACATAGTCCAGTAGACCCTTGAGTTTTTAGCCTAAACACCGTAAGATAACAGCGTTCATAGGTTGCTTGATTCTCATTGATGCCGCGATGGCGAAATTGGTAGACGCGCTAGTTTCAGGGACTAGTGGAGGCAACTCCGTGGAGGTTCAAGTCCTCTTCGCGGCACCAGTGAGAGTGTGCTATCATAAGCAGCGACAATGAACACATTTCTTGAGGGTAAAATCAGTTAATTTATGAGTAAAGTTGCACATTACTTACAAGAGCACGTCCTAGGCCAGGTGATTACGTCTGCCGAGGCACGTCGTTACTTTTCGACTGATGGCGGCGTCTTTAGCGTTACGCCGTCGCTAATTATGTATCCAGCTAACGAAAATGATGTTCGCAAGACGGCTCGCTTTACCTGGCAACTGGCTGAGCGCGGTCGGGTAATCCCAATGACGGCGCGGGGCTTAGGTACCGATCAGGCAGGTGCGGCAATAGGTAGTGGCATAGTGATGGTTTTTCCGGCCCATATGAATAAGATTCTGGAACTCGACGGTAAAAGTGGTTTAGTGTCGGTGCAACCGGGCATTAATTATGGTCGCCTGCAGCAGACACTTCATACCCACGGTCGTTACTTGCCACCATATCCGGCTTCATTTGAGTTCAGTACAATTGGCGGCGCCATCGCTAATAATGCCGGTGGTGAAAAAAGCCTTAAATACGGCCAGACCCGCAAGTATGTGCGTAGTTTACGGGTCGTCTTGGCCAATGGCGAGGTTATTCAGACCGGCCGCCTCAGCAAGCGCGACCTTAGTAAGAAACTTGGCTTAGCAACTTTTGAAGGCGAGATTTACCGAGCACTCGATAAGCTATACGAAGAACATCAAAACGTGTTGGCAGCAGACCAACCCAATGTTACTAAAAACTCGGCCGGTTACGATATTTGGGACGTTCGACGCAAGGACGGATCGATCGACTTAACTCCGCTGTTCGTCGGATCACAGGGGACTTTAGGGATCGTGACGCAGGCTGATTTGAACACCGAGGTCTACAATGAGCAAACCACCCTAATGGCAGCTTCGTTTGATGACATTCGGATTGCCGAAGAAGTTGCCCTGGAACTAAGAGCTCTAGGTGATGGCCCGAGCGCCCTTGAGTTGGTCGATCAGAACCTACTGGAGTTTATCGATCGCAACAACCCAAACTACCTAAAAGAAGTTGTCCCGACTCCATTCCCCAAGCTGATGATGTTAATTGAATTCGACAACAGCAACGACAGACAGCAGCGCCGGATGGTTAAAAAGGCTCAAAAGATACTAGAAAAGTTCGAGATAGGCTATCAGACTGAGCGCCAAAAAGATAAGCAGGCTGAGCTATGGCGAATTCGCCGTAGTGCCGCCGCTGTAGTGGCTCATAACGAAGGCAAGCTAAAGGCTTTACCAATTATCGAAGATGGCATTGTGCCGCCCGAGCGTTTCAACGACTACCTAGAAGGCATTTACAAGCTGTTCGAAAAGCACAAACTCAAGGCCGCTATCTGGGGTCACGCTGGCGACGCCAATCTGCACATGCAACCCTTCTTAGACCTTGGCGAAGTTGGCGATCGCCAAAAGACGTTTAAACTAATCGAAGAATACTACCAGCTAGTTATGAGTTTGGGCGGCAGCACCAGTGGCGAACACAGCGATGGCCGCTTGCGTGGCCCATACCTAGAACAGCTGTATGGCCCGGAAACCTACGCCTTCTTTCAACAGATTAAGTCAATCTTTGATCCGCACGGCACACTCAACCCAGGCGTTAAGATTAACGTCAAGCTTGACGACATCAAGCCTTTATTGCGTCACGAATACAGCATGGACCATTTGTACGACCATCTACCCCAGAGCTAATTTTCGTTTACCCCTTGAGTTTTTGCCCCAAACACCGTAATATAGCTAGGTTCTTTGACAGTTTTCAAGGCCCAACGAAATTTGGGCGCGAGTGGCGGAATGGTAGACGCGCTACCTTGAGGTGGTAGTGGGAGTAATCCTGTGGAGGTTCAAGTCCTCTCTCGCGCACCATAGCCCTATGTGGGTGATTAGCTCAGTTGGCTAGAGCATCTCGTTTACACCGAGAGGGTCGGGGGTTCGAGTCCCTCATCACCCACCAATATAAATGCCCCAGAAATGGGGCTTTTATATTGGTTTGAGTAGGTACTTGGTTCACCGACCTGACAGCTTTAGCTGGCAGTGGTCGGGCGGTTCGGTCATTAGTCTGTTGCCCGAGTTATCTCGGCGCACAGATTAATGTGCGCTGTCCCTCATCACCCACCTGTTGTATTTAAGTCGCCGGCGAAGAATCACGTATTTTATAGACTTTGAGACATGCTAGATTGCTATGATAACTTGTTCGGCCAGTGGCTGTAGTATACAATTATGCTTAAATAAGGGGGTTAAAGTTAGGGTCTATGAGCAGATTGCCGATACCTGGTTCTGACAAAGGTACATGGGGAGATATACTCAATGACTTTTTGCAACAATCGCTTAATGCCGACGGCTCTCTTAAGAGTGATGCATTACCAACCGATGCCGTCGCTGCAACCGGCTCACTCCGTACCTTGGGCACTGGGTCCACTCAGGCTGCAGCCGGTAATCACAACCACAATGATATCTATGAACCTCTACTTGCTCGTACCCAGAATAGTCAGGCAACCGACTACATACTACAGTTAGCTGATGCCACCAAAGAGATTGTTCATTCAGGTTCGACGGACCATACCTATACAGTCCCGCCACAATCTTCGGTTACTTGGCCAGCTCTCACCAAGATCGAGATAGTTAATGACGGCGCATCCATTCTTACGATTGCGCCTGGCTCTGGCGTTTCGATTACAGGGGATTTGCGGCTTTACCAGGGTTTGTCGGGGACCCTAGAGCGAACTGGTGCTGACACCTGGCGATTTAAGCGCGAGGGACCGACCGGATGGGTACCACTTTGGCGCCAGAGACTTACATCAACGCAAGCCAACTTTGATATTACTTCGATCGATCAACATTACTTACATCTTCGGGTGGTGGCAAAACTTAGGTCGGATCGCGCGTCAGACATCGATGCCATAACCATGGCCCTTAATGGCGATGCGACTAACGCTAACTACGACCGTCAATTACTAGATGCCGTTGGCACAACGGCATCTGTATCACAACTCTTTGGAGCATCTGGTTCGCGTCAGATTGGTGCTGGCACCGGCGCAAACTCACCGGCCAATCATTTTTCGCATGTTCAAATTGATTTGGATTACTACACAGGTTCCGGTTTCAAAATTGCCGAAGGCCGGTCACGAATCTGGTCGGCAAGGTCGGCATCAAAGTTCGAAAAATTTGATGCGACAGTTGGTTGGGCTAATACGGCGGCCATTTCACAGATAACTCTTACGCCTACCGCTGGGACAAACTGGAGTGCGGGTAGTGAGGTGGCTGTGTATGGGTTGATTGCCCCTTTAGTGTAAGCCCGCCCACCACGGCGGGCACGATCACATATAGCTCGAGCATAGATTCTATAAATAATCTAAAGGCAAACTATAGCTACCCCACCGGTGGTACCAATCTACCGATTGTGGTAGTTATGCATGGATTTACAGCCACCACTTCTTATACTTCTGCAGAAGTATTATCCAGAATGGCCGCTTACGGCGTATTCGCGGTTGCGCCGGGCATGCGTGGTCGGGACTCGGCTAGCGGCTCACCTGATGCTTCGGCCAGAGAATGTATGGATATTAGTGACGTAGTTACTTATATTCGTTCTAACTTTGCAAGTCAGGTTAGTTCTACAAGAGCAGCAATTACTGGTTACTCTGGCGGTGGCGGTAATGTGTTAGCTATGGCTGCTAAGTTCCCGGATCTATTTGTTGTAGGAGCAGATCACTTTGGAATGTCTGACTACGGGTCAGACGCTACCTTTGGTTGGTGGCAGCAGAATGGGTCTTATCGCACCAATCTTAATACTATGATCGGGGATACGCCAGCAAATGTACCGAATGCCTACTATGCTCGCAAACACCTAGACGCTCTTTCTACTAACTTTACGAGTGGGCACTTGTTTGTTTATCACGATACTGGCGACGCAAGTGTTAATGTTAACCATTCACAGCGTATTAATGCATTGAGCATGCCTAACGTTACATACCATGAGACCAACGGTGCATCTGACCCGCGCTGGATTCATGGTGACCCGATCGTGGGTAACCCGGGCGCACCAAATATTTACACTGAGCAGGAATGGCTTAGCTCGGTTGTAGCAGGCACTTACCCGGTCTGGAGTGTGCCAACTTCGGGAACAGCTACGGTTATGGGATACATTGTTACGAAGCGTTTTGAAATTTGGCTTGGTACAACAACCAGAGCCGGGGCGGGCGGTGGCCTGAATGAGGTCGCCACGGTTTCATATAATACAACCACCCATCAATATACGGTGACGCCTCTTACTGGACCACTCGATGTTTATGTTAAAGAAGGTGCTTTATCGGGTACGGCCTCTGGCATATCCACCCCGACAGTAATTACAGTAGCTTAGCGGGGCTTAGATTATTAACTTTGTTTCATAATTTTTTCTTTGTTGTTTGCTGTCTGGCAAAATAGTAGGGAAGAGCTTAAACAGAGCCAAAACATCCATAATACCTGTGAAAGGAGGTGTCTATGAAGTTGTCTTTGCTATTCGCTGCCATATCGGTTGGTGCGTTGGCTGTTAATAACGCCAGCCCAATACGAGCCTACGCCTATGCTGACAGTGGCGTACCAAACTTCGCCTACGTTGCTTTTGGTGACTCTTTGACAACCGGGAGCTCAATTGCCACGTGTATTGAGGATAGAAACGTATCACCATGGGGTTGTAAAGAGGTGCCGACGGCAGCCATACCCTATCCAGAACGTCTAGCAGTTGACCTGGGCCTCACCTACTCAAACAACCCAAACGACTACCGCAAACAGGCATTAGCCAATCAGCCACCCAGAGCCTATCGGGCTGGCATATGGGGCTACGCCCTAAAGGAAGCGGTTCAAGCTCACCAAAACGGCAAGAATAGTAATGGCGACTGGCTACCACAGATAGATGCCATATCGCATGCCACCGAACTTGTAACCGGAAGCCTGGGAATTAATGACCTGCAATTCAGTAACGTCCAAAAATGGGCTAAGTTGTATCTGAGCAAAGACGATAAGATTACGCCCGAGGCGCGGCGAATAATTAAAGATCGTTCAGCCGACTTCGATCTATTATTTAGTTCGCTCAAAGATGCTAAAAGTCGAGGTGCGAACGTGGTCGTGACCCTTTATTACAATCCATACGACACCGATGATACCTTTTGCCAAGACCTCAAGGTTATCGGCAATCGCCTTGTTAACACGCTTGACGCCGAACTTAAGCGTCGCAGCGAAAGAGCCAACTTAAACACGGCTGATTTTCGTAAGATGTTCCGCGGCCATGGTTCTGGCAGTGAGGACCCGTATGTATTCGGTAAGGAGTGCCGCCTAAGTAGTGCTGTCGTTGCTTGGTTGCCAAAGTGGCTGGGTGGTGGGGGTGGTGTTAAAGCATTGGCTCAAGACTTTGATCCTCATCCAAACGACGCTGGAACATTTGTTATGAACAGAGTAATTAAGGAGCATCTAAATGTCAGTGCCGATTAATAGAAAGTATATAACTGCAAGCTCAGTTCTGGCGATTGTATTAATGATTGAATGTGTCAGTCTGGTATCGGCATCTCGCCCGCTGGTAAGTAATCTCCAAGCCAAACGTTCAATGCGTGCTATTTCTGATAAGTGTAAGAAATCTTTTAACGGCGAATTTGGCCAGGCCGATCTAAAAACAATCAATCTAAAGAACTTTCGAGGCACAATTGATGTGCCATGCCGGTTGCGCATCAGACCGGGCGCATCCATTCAGATGACTAATGTTATTCTGCAAACAAACAACCTCATAATTGAGGATCAACCCCAAGCCAAGCGCCCAGCGCATCTGGTTATCAATAGTAGCCAGGTATCCAGTAGTCAGGGTGGCTTCCAGATTCGTCTGACCAACAAAGGCAGCACCGTCGAGTTAAATAAGTCCAAATTGAGTTATCCATTATCAGTCGGTATCTCAACCGGCCAAACCGATAAAGACGCAAAATCTTCAGTTACCTTGAATAGCAACCAAATAACCAGTCAAGGCGAGCAGAGCGAGGGCATTGTTATAGTCACAACCGGCACTGCCAAAGTCACTCGCAACTCCTTTAAACTCAACCCGGGTGAGGACGCCTTACTGCTCGGCAGCAGCTGTCAGCTAGTCAATAATTTACATGCAAACGACCGCTGTAATGGCCCGTAATAAGTGGTATACTAAAAGAGTAATTTAACCTGTGGAGAAGCATAATGGTCCTTACAATTGTTCTCGTAGTTCTGGCAATCGCTGCACTGGCTCTCGTTCTTATGTACAACGGCTTAGTCCGCTTACACACTCGTACCGAAGAAGCCTGGAGCGACATCACCGTTCAACTTAAGCGTCGCTACGATTTAATCCCGAATCTGGTAAACACTGTTAAAGGCTATGCTAAGCACGAAAAATCAGTCTTCGAAAACGTAACCAAGGCCCGTACCGCTGCCATGAATGCTAGTGGCGTGGCCGAAACTGCCGCCGCCGAGAACCAGTTCCAAGAAGCCCTTAAAAGCCTATTCGCCGTCGCCGAGGCCTACCCAGACCTAAAGGCTAACGAAAACTTTAAGGCATTACAGGACGAACTTGTCGACACCGAAGACAAAATTCAAGCCTCACGTCGCTTCTACAATGGCTCAGTTCGTGATCTGAACATCAAGATTAAGACCTTCCCAACCAACATGTTTGCCAACAAACTTGGCTTTAAGCAGCGCGAATTCTTTGAAGTCGAAGAAGCCGAAGCCGCCGCCATTGCCAAGCCAACCGACGTAAACTTTAGCTAGAAATTTCCCCAAAAGTGAGGTTGTTCCTGTATGTATAGTCAGATTGCTGCCAATAAAAGAAAAACCGTCTATCTGATTATCTTCTTTCTACTTTTTGTCGGCCTGCTGTCGGTTATCTTCAGTTTGTTTGTGGCTGGCAACACCAGCATTACCCTTTATGTACTGGCTGGCGGTCTAGTCTACGCCATTATTGCCTACTTTGTGTCCAGCAAAGCGGCTCTAGCTTTGAACCGGGCTAAGCCCATCGTCAAAAAGGACAACCCACGGCTTTATCGAATTGTCGAAAACCTTAGTATTACCGACGGCCTACCAATGCCCCAGGTCTATGTAATTGACGAACCGGCACCCAACGCCTTTGCAACTGGGCGTGACCCCAGACATGCCAGTGTGGCCGTTACCAGCGGTTTACTCGACATCATGACCGATACTGAACTGGAAGGAGTGTTGGCTCATGAGTTGGGGCACGTTAAAAACTACGATATTCGTGTGGCTATGATTGTTTTCGGTTTGGTAGCAGCCATCAGCTTGCTGGCTGACATTCTGTTACGAATGACTTGGTTCCGTGACGATGACAATAACAATAGCGGCGTGATTCTGCTAATTGGTATCGTGGCGGCCATATTGGCGCCAATTATTGCCATCATGATTCAGCTGGCCGTATCGCGTAAACGGGAGTATCTGGCCGATGCCACTGGCGCATTGACCACCCGTTACCCAGAAGGTTTGGCTAGCGCACTCGAAAAGATAGCTCAAACTGGTAGTGCCGTAAAGCATCAGAATGCCTCGACGGCTCACTTGTATTTTGCCAATCCACTGAAGGGGAAGAGCATCACCAACCTATTTAGCACCCACCCTCCCATCCAAGACCGGGTGGCGCGCCTCAGGCAGATGGAGACAAAGCAGTAATATGGCAACGCGTAAAAAAACCGAGCAAGACAATCTTAAGTTGCCGCGCAAACTTAAGACCCCCACCTACCGGCGCTGGCGCTATAACAAACGGATAAAACACCCGGGCCCAAAGTTACCGAGTAGTTGGCGAATTATGCGTCGTTCATTGGCGGTAGTCGGGCAACGTAAGAAACTATTTGCTGGTATTATTGTGGTTTATGCGCTGTTATCACTGGTCTTTGTAAAGGGGTTCGCCCAAAGCAGTCAATTAGTTGATACAAAGGCACAACTTCAAGCCATTGATGAGCAGGGCATTGATACTGGCATTACACTTTTAAGTAACTTAATGGCGTCTGGCGGTGCGGCTAGCTCGCAGACGGCCGGTGCCTACCAGACCGTCTTAATTATCATCATGAGCCTAGTGGTAATTTGGGTATTGCGCCGAACTTACGGGGTCGATCGTACCAAAAAGATTAAAATCAAGACAGCTTTCTACAACAGCACGGCACCACTCATACCATTCCTGCTGTTGCTTGGACTTTTTAGCATACAACTACTGCCCTTAATGCTAGGAACGGGTATATATAGCGCTGTGTCCGGCAATGGTTTGGCGGCAACCATTTACGAAACAATTGCCTGGGGCGGGGCGTTTTTTATCTTGGCAACCTGGTCCTTCTATATGATTACGGTAACGTCGTTGGCTCTGTATATTGTTACCTTGCCTGATGTTCAGCCAGTGCAAGCGCTACGTTCCGCCAAGCAGCTAGTTCAATTTAGGCGCTGGACGGTTATGCGTAAGATTCTCTTCTTGCCAGCAGTACTATTTATCTTGACCTGTGTGCTGATGTTGCCGTTCGTAATCTGGCTGACGGTTATTGCCGAATGGGTGTTCTTTGTTTATGGGCTGGGTGTGCTTGTCGTAGTCCATGCCTACATGTATCAGCTTTATCGGGAGCTGCTATGAGCAAACCCGCCGAGCGAGTAGCCAGGCTACGAGAGCAGCTTAATCAGTATTCATACGAGTACCACGTACTTGATAGCCCCACGGTTGACGACGCGGTTTATGACGGCTTGTTTGCCGAACTTAAAAAGCTGGAGGATGAGCATCCTGACTTAATAACGGCCGACTCACCAACTCAGCGAGTCGGCAATGCCTTAGCCAAAGGCTTTACCAGTGTGCCGCACCAGACTCGGATGATTAGTTTGAATGATGTCTTTGATGAGGCCGAAGTCGAGGCCTGGGCTAAGCGCATCAGCAAGCTATTGCCAGAAACTACCAAGCTGACCTTTTTTGGAGACGTTAAAAAAGACGGGTTAGCTTGTTCGTTAATCTACCAAGACGGAGTGTTGGTTCAAGCGCTGACGCGCGGTGACGGTTTGGCGGGTGAGGACGTCACAGCTAATGTGCGTACAATCGCTTCGGTGCCATTAAGTCTACGAAAAGGTAAGTTGGTGGCCGGCTTTTTGAAAGGCCGCACCGAAGTACGGGGAGAGATCGTCATGCCCAAAAAGGCTTTCGAAGCCCTTAATAAACAGCGCCAAGACCAGGGGTTACCGCTATTTGCCAACCCCCGCAATACGGCCGCCGGCACGATTAGACAGCTTGATCCAAAGTTAGTCGCCCAACGCCACTTGCAGTTTTTGGGCTACGACTTACTGCGTGATGACCCAAGTGAGGTCCCTACTAATCACCAAGCCTACGAGTTTATGAAAGAATTGGGCTTTGGCGGCGGCGGGTACGTTAAGCTGTTGCCCGACATTAAAGCTATCCACGCCTATGTGGCCGCCTGGGAAGACAAACGTCACACACTGCTGTATAACTTGGATGGCTTAGTTATTAAAGTTGACGACCGCAAGGTCTACGCCGACTTAGGAATTGTCGGCAAGAACCCAAGGGGTGCTATCGCCTATAAGTATCCAGCCGAACAGTCCACTACCAAAGTAAAGGACATTTTTATCTCGATTGGCCGAACCGGCGCGGCCACGCCGGTGGCAATGCTCGAGCCGGTGGTGGTAGCGGGGAGCACGGTGCAGATGGCCACCCTGCATAACGAAGGCGAAGTCCATCGCAAAGATATCAGGGTCGGTGACACCGTGGTGGTTCGCAAGGCTGGCGATGTTATTCCCGAAGTAGTTGAACCGCTGGTTAAATTGCGTAACGGTCACGAAACAAAGTTTGTCATGCCAACCCACTGCCCGGAGTGTAATACTAAACTTGTTAAGCTTAAAGCCGAAGACGCGGTATGGCGCTGCCCTAACGTGCAATGTCCGTCTCGTGTTCACAACCATATTCAGCACTTTGCCAGTAAAGGTGCCCTTGACATCGAAGGCATGGGCGAAAAGAACGTACTGGCTTTACTGGATGCTGGATACATTCAGGATGCCGCTGATATATACGCTTTAACCAAAGAGCAACTACTTAAGCTGGATCGCTTTGCTGAAGTATCAGCCGCCAAGCTGATCGCGGCCGTGCAAGAGAAGTGTCGGCCACCGCTGGCTCGATTCCTGTTCGGTTTGGGTATACGTCACGTCGGTGCGCAAACCGCCATAGACCTATCTAACCATTTTCATAGTATGGATAAACTGGCCCAGGCCGAAATCGATGAGCTGTCGGCAGTAGAGGGTGTTGGCGAAGTTGTGGCTGAGTCCGTGGTGGCGTGGTTTGCCGATCCGCAGAACCAGAAGCTGTTAGAAAAGTTTGCCCAGAATGGTGTTAAACCCGAAACGGTTAAGACCGTCGGCGGACCGCTCAGTGGCCAGAGTTTTGTAGTGACTGGTAGCCTAGAATCGATGGGTCGGGATGAGGCCGCCGAAAAAGTACGATCTTTAGGCGGAACATTCCAGAGCAGTGTTGGTAAAGAAACCAGCTTTTTAGTTGTCGGTGCTAATGTTGGTGCCAGTAAATTAGCTAAAGCTGCCAAGCTGGGTGTTAAGCAAATCGACGAAGCTGCCTTTCTAAAACTGATTAGCTCTAAGTAGTGCTTTCCAGTACTATATAAGCAAAAGCAGTATGTATGCGTAAGAATAACGGCACCTTTTATTGTTTCTCACCGCCGGTGATGATGGCCACCTTTCTACTTGAAGTGGGCCTAATATTCTACACTTTTGCTCGTTTTAAGATGAATGCTACCAGCCGTTTGGCAGCCGGTTTGTTATTCTTTCTG
This sequence comes from Patescibacteria group bacterium, assembly GCA_030916945.1. Classification (GTDB taxonomy): domain Bacteria; phylum Patescibacteriota; class Saccharimonadia; order Saccharimonadales; family JAUPVS01; genus JAUPVS01. Next base: position 7,288 of record JAUPVS010000015.1, on the reverse strand, counting down.
GCCATGTTCCAGCTAGCCGAATATAACGTCTGCGGCGGGTTAGGATTGCATAGCGAAACCTGGGCTCGGGTTGGGTTTGTAGCTATAACTATGCTACCGCCAATCTGTATTCACTTTATTCAGAGTATCGCCGGCAAGCCAATTTCGGCCATCACTAAGCTGGCTTACGGCAACGCCGCCATTTGGACCGGTTTGTTCATGTTGCCAGACGCCTTTAATAGCTATGCCTGTGGTGGCAACTACGTAATCTTTAAGCTGGCCGGCGGCATTGGCGGCTGGTACTTTGCTTACTATTACGCCTGGCTGTTCGTGGGAATTGCGTTAGCCTTATACTATTCGCAAACTGCCAACCTGCGCACTCGCCGCGCCCTCTTGCTGCAAATTCTGGGCTACTTAAGCTTCTTATTCCCCACCATGATCATAAATACGCTTAACCCAACCACTGTGTCAGGTTTGCCGAGCATCATGTGTGGATTTGCCGTCTTTTTTGCGCTGATTATCGCTTTAGGTATACTGCCGAGTTTGCAGCCCAAACAAAAACCGCTTTTCCTAAAGAAAAACGGTTAGTAAATATCTGGTGGGCGAGGTGGGACTTGAACCCACAAGGCTTATTCAGCCAACGGATTTTAAGTCCGTCGCGTATACCAATTCCGCCACTCGCCCGAGTGAACTCGCGTTTATTATAACAGAGCTGCCAGCTGTTTGGGTGTAGAAACTACTTTATCAATCAATGAGTCACGGGTAGGATCGCCGGTTTTGGCGGACAGTGCAAAGACCGGCTTGCCCAAGGCGGTGGCATAACCAATTTCCATCGACACGCTGACGCCGCAGTAATCGTCTTTGTTATAGACATAACAAACTTCGGCCTTGCGGATCCAGTCGAAGTGTTCCAGGGTCAGGCCTTTAAAGATTTTACTGGTCACATAGTCGGATGAAATAAAGGCATCTTCTTCAATGGGCTGCTGGATACTAGGCTCAAAACAGAGAACACCAAGCTTAGTCAGTTCTTTACAAAACTGGGCAATCTCTTTTTTGTAGCGCTTGGAGCCACAGACAACAACTGATTTCATAGAGCCCTCATAAATGACACATTGGAGGCACCGACGAGATTCGAACTCGTGTACGCGGTTTTGCAGACCGCTGCGTAACCACTCCGCCACGGCGCCATAGGGCGTATTTTAACAGATTATGGCCGCAGTTACACGTGAGAGATTCGGGGAGATGTAAGTGTCGTGCTGCTGATGTCGGCCCGGCTACCAATTACTGGAATGCCAAAAGAGGGCATTCTAGGGTTAAAGCCGGTGGCATCAAACGAAATACCAAGGTAGGAAGCCGGGACTTCGTGCACTGGCGACTGTATGTCGCGAATATGGATGCCGGCAAAGGCGGCAGTGACGGCCACATCAGTTGACTTGAACATATCTCGCGGTGACGGTGGTTGCTGGCTGCTGGCATGAGGATGTCTTGCAAACTGAACTAGGCCACTGACACGAAATATAGTACTACCCATCCTTGGTACGATCTGGTCGTTAAAAAGCCTTAGTTCTTCGTGAACAACAGGGTCGTGTGCCAACACCGGATTGCCCGAAAGTTCATGTGCCAGGGCGATTATGCCAATTTCGGCTAGGTTGTGCTGTGCAAACAGCGCGTCGCGCCCATGCTCCAGTAAGAGTGATTCTGCCACATCAGGTCGAAGACTGATTGCGCCCATACATGCATGGTATCAGACCTTTGACAATAAATCAAAAAGCTTAAGCTAGACTAGGCCCCGGTTGCTTCTCGTACCTTGCTGGTAAAGTTTGCTTGCCCCAGTTTGTGCTTATACATAAGACTGAGTAGTGGTAATTGGGCCGCACCCATGGCTTGCTTTCTTCCAGTCTCGGATTTTGGCAGGCCCAACTGTTGTTCCCAGACATTTGTATTATTGCTGACATCGGTAGAGTAGCCGGCCACGGCAACCAAGCCAACCAAGCCGTTGCGGTGAATAGTGGTCGGTATGCCATGTTGTACTTCTGCTCGCTGCGCTGTTTCCAGGTGCCACCTGGTTCTCTGTCGACCACTTGCGTCACGCCAATCAGTCCAGGTGATTTGTGGCTCTACGGTAACGGCCCGGGTTTGCCGAATTGTTCTGTAGTCAAGAAAAACCTTTTGCATGGGTTCACCACTGACATAGTTGCGCCCCATTCTGCAAGTGAGGGCATCGGCTTGGTAGCATCCGTTAGGGTGGTCAACCGTTTCTATGCTAGCCTCTTCAATTAAACGGTAATCAACCGGAATATCGAACCCAATAGAATTAAAGTATTCAACAATACTAGGTCTGCCCAGACGGTCTTTTACGTTATTGTAACGAGGTATTGATTGAGAAAAAGCCGGACTAATAACATGAATCACAGAACAATACCCAGAATAATATGGTGGTATGTAGCTGTTATCAGAAGTTATGTAGCTCAGCAGGTTGCCTTGTGCCAGGGCCCGATTGTCAACCGCTAGTTTCGAAAAAGCCATTATCTGCTGATAAGTGTTTTTAAAGCGCATAACTCGTCGCATTTTCTCTCTGGTTTCAGCTATAGTAGTTCCTACGTAGCGATCGGGACTCGAATAAAAACTATCTTTAGCTAGCATTTCAATAATCGACAGTAGCGCGGCTTGAGCACCTTTAAAGCCAAGATCTGCTAGCTCGGTCAAGAGCTCAGTTGTGTCCATAGTAACTGCTTGCTGTAGCCATTCGTGATCCATATGAACGGGTTCGGGCAGGCTAGCTAGCCACTCATCATATTTGTCCATGTTAACGGTTGATAGCCAGGGTTCAGAATCAGAATTAACGATGTCTAAAAGTGGAGTGGCGTGGGGAATGAACTCCTTCCATGGTTTACCGAGTCGGGCGTGTTTTTCGAATAAGTCGGAATTTGGAAGAAGAGCTATTTGCCAGTCCGCCGCGATGCCATAAGCAGACTGAGTTATTGGGCTAGGGGCAACGGTGTTAAGCAGTCCAACAAAGCGCGGAAGATCAAGCGGTGGGGTATCAAGTTGTACGGTGTATGTTTGTGAAGCTTCATCTTCGGTGGTGCATACCGCCATCGGGCAGTCGAGCATTCCCAGGTCTCTTAGCTCGGGTGAGTCAAGACCTAATAACTCTTCTGGAGTGGTAGTAAGAACACATTCGCCAACGGCTTGCATGTAAAAAGTATGAATCTGTTAGGCCCGCGATGCAAGCACAAGAGGAATGCTTAAGCTAGACTAGCCCTCGATTGGGTCGCGGGTCAGACAGCCGGGGATAACAACCTTAGATTCGTCGTAGATGGTGCTGTCGCCGCGGTAATCTTCCCAGGACTTCTGCAGGGCAGTGATCTTTTTGAGGCTGTCGTCTTTGATGGAATCGTCAAGATAGTCGAAGGGGCAAACGTGCGAAGGAGGGTTACCGCCCTTGAGGATGCCAATTTCTACCAGACCCATGCCAGCATAGTTCTTGGCGTCGTAGTCGCTGACTTCGGCGATGACATCGCCAGCCTTAACTTTGTCGCCTTTCTTAACCTTTACGTTCATAACGTGCTCGGTTTCGAAGATTAGGTCGCTGCCTTCGGCTTGGACCATGACGCTGTAGTCATTGCTGTACAGTTTTGGTACATCGTAGACTTCGCCGTCAACCAGAGCGTGCACTTTGGTGCCCAAGGGCACGATATAGGTTGGCTGTGGGTTCTTCTTGGCAGGACCGGCCGAATTGGCTGGCACTTCGTAGCCGAAGTCAAAAAAGAGCCGATTAAAGGAAATGTCTTCTTTGGTAAACATAAAATCACCGGCTTTATTGGTGGCTGGGTCGTAGTAGTCTAGGTTAACGCCTAGGTGCTTAATCTTGGCCTCGCTCTTGCTAGCCACTTCTTGGCCGTTCGACGAGGTAACTTTAGTATCTTTATTCTTGTTCAATATAAAGTAGCCAGCGCCGCCAATTACTGCCAAGATTACGACAATTATTAGAGCTTCAATTAGAGCAAAGCCAGATTGTTTTTGTTTTAGAGTATTCATAATCACAGTGTAAAACGCTTATGTTAAAAATACAACTATTATGAATTGGTTACTTAAGGCTAAACGGTGGGTACTGGTCGGTTGTTAGCAGGAAGGCGTAGGCATTAACGCGCAGGCTCCAGCGACTGACACCGACTACAAAGTCGAACAGGCTTTTAGGGTAGGTGCCGGTAAAGAGGATGGCAAACCAGGCGATGATTGTGCAAAAGAATACAGCGATTACAAGAAAGAACAGGACGAAGTAGTGGGGGATGGCCAAGAACCATTTAACCAATGGCAACCAGCGGTTGAGGTCTTTAGGAACATTGGGGTAGGTTAGGTTCAGGTGGACGGCTTGGGCGTCTTCGGTGGATGGGTACTTGTCGGTTAGCAGGAGCAGATAGGCGCCAACCCGGGCCGAAAAGCGATTCAGTTCCAAGTTAAAGTCGTACCACCAGCGGGGGTAGCGTTGTCTGAATAGGATCATCAGGGTGGTGGCCATAAACAAACCAGCCACAATGCCGCCACCGCTGGAAGAGACCTGCTGACCGGCTTCTTTTACATACTGGCTATCGCCGCTCGAGGTGAGCAGGGAAAGAATAACTAATATTGGGATGCTCCATAACAAACGCACTAGAGTAGTGAAGCGATCGAGCTTTGGCGAGTAATCAACGTCAAAACTGGCGGGGTATGAATCTTTTTGGTTGGCCATTTTATAATCCTCCGTTAGGTTCTACTTATACGGTAGTCCTGTTAACGACAGTTAGCAAGGGTTAATAAGTTAAAGTTTAGTACGTCTGAGCAACTGGGCATTGAAGGCCACAACTACCGTTGACACAGACATTAGCACGGCGCCGAGTGCAGGAGCTAATACAATGCCTTCTCCATAGAGTACACCAGCAGCCAGAGGTATGGCGAATAGGTTATAGCCTGTCGCCCATGCAAGGTTTTGCCGCATCTTACGGTAGGTTGCCTTGGACAGGTTGATTACCTTTACCACGTCGCGAGGGTCGCTTTTTACAAGAATTATGTCGGCTGACTTAATGGCTACGTCCGTACCAGCGCCGATGGCTATGCCAATATCGGCTTGGGTCAGGGCAGGGGCATCGTTAATACCATCGCCAACCATGGCGACTTTCTGGCCGTTTTTTTGCAACTGTTTGACTTTAGCGGCTTTGTCCTCTGGTTTGACCTCGGCAAAATAGTGGTCTAAGCCCAGTTGTTTGGACACATAGGCTGCAACTTCTTCGGAGTCGCCAGTAATCATGCCGGTCTTTATACCCATGTTTTTGAGGGTTGCGATAGTCTGCTTAGATTGTGTGCGGACTATGTCGGCCAAGCCTAGCGCTCCAACAACCTTATTATTGGTTACTAGGTACACCTCGGTTTTACCCTCTTTAGCAGCCTGTTTGACGGCTTTAGCAATTTCGTCAGGAACAGTTAGCTTGTTTTCTTGTATATAGCGGTAGCTGGCAGCGATAAACACATCCTTGCCATGCAAAGTTCCTTGCACACCTAAGCCAGGCAAGGCTTTGAAGTGCGCGACCTTATCAAGGTGGACGTGTTCTTCTTCAGCTTTGCGCACAATGCCTTTGCCAACGATATGCTCGCTGTTTTGCTCTAAGCTGGCAGCTAGGTGCAGTACGTCTTCCTCGGTGTAGCCTTTTGTAGCCCATATGTCGGTCACGCCGTGCTCGCCTTTAGTTAAAGTGCCGGTCTTGTCGAACAGTACCCAATCTAGTTTGCGGGCGGCTTCGAGCGCCAGGCGCTTGCGGACTAGTAGGCCGTTGCGGGCCGATAGGGCAGTGGAGATAGAAACAACCAACGGGATAGCCAAGCCCAAGGCATGGGGACAGGCGATGATAAGTACCGTAACCGACCGCTCAAGAGCAAAGCCGGCATCTTTGGCTATCAGCCAGAAAATAAAGGTAGCAATTGCTGTAGCGATGGCGGTGATAGTCAGGTAAAAAGCGGCTTTATCGGCCAGCACCTGAACATTGGATTTTGAAGTCTGGGCTTCGGCAACAAGTCGCATAATTCCTGCCAGGGCGGTGTCTTGACCGAGCTTGGTAACTTTTACAGTCAGTGAACCATCTTGATTACCGGTGCCGGCAACCACTCCATCGTTTACTGATTTACTGACGGGCTTACTCTCGCCGGTAATGGCGGCTTCGTCAACCGAAGAGCTGCCATCTACAATCACACCATCAACCGGGATGCGCGAACCAGGTCGTATCAGCACTAAGTCGCCAACTTTTAGTGCGCTTACCAAGACCGGTTGTGGCTTGCCGTTGACTATTTTTTCGGCTTTGTCGGGCAGTAGTTCAGAGATAGCATCGAGGGCATTCTCGGCTTTGGCGACCGAGGCCATTTCTAACCAATGGCCAAGCAGCATGATCGTTACCAAGGTCGCTAGTTCCCAAAAGAAACCTTCGCCGTCTATAAAGAACTGGGTAGCAACACTATATGTATAGGCGGTGATAATTGCCAAGCTGATAAGCGTCATCATACCGGGCATACGGGCTTTTAACTCACCAATGGCACTTTTAATGAACACCAAGCCGCCATAAAAGAAGATAATAGTGCTAAACACAAACGGCACATATTGCGAGCCAGGGAAGGTTGGTGGCGTAAAGCGCAGCCACTGCTGGATCATCTCGGAGTACGCCAGAACCGGCAGGGTTAATGCTAAAGAAAGCCAGAACTTGTCTTTGAACATGGCTACGGAGTGGCCGGCGTGCTTGTCATGATCGTGGTGCTCTGCAGATTGGTGTTGGTGGTGTGAATGATCCATTACTTGGCTCTAACGTTCGATAATTCGTACAATCCCAATAGTTCCTCAATAGCTTGCTCCTGGGCTTCTTTTGAGTCGGAACTTAAAGCTTCTTTAATGTGGGTACGGACGTGGTTCTCTAGTATTAGTTTATTTAAGGAGCCGATAGATTTTTGGATGGCCAAGCTTTGAGTCAGGATGTCCATGCAGTAATCCTCGTTCTCAATCATCTTTTGGACACCACGCATTTGGCCTTCCAGAATCTTGGCGCGGTGCAATGCTCGTTGTTTTATGTCTGGTATCATGCCCCCATTGTAATACCCCTAGGGGGTACTGTCAAGACGGAGATTATCTCTGTTACGAGAATTATGCGGTACATTTGGCTGACAGATTCAATCTAAAGGAGTATTTAGTTTAGCTCAATTGCTTCAGCCACCAGTGCCTTAAGGCCTGCCTCATCAATACTGTCGCCCTCGTGGAGTTCAATGGCTCGCAGGCTGGAGCTTTTTAGGCGGG
>JAUPVS010000003.1 GCA_030916945.1 Patescibacteria group bacterium | reverse complement strand
CTGTAAAGCCTGCCTCACCACCAGCTGCGCCAGAAATGGTAATCGCGTTGCCGGCTTGGCTAAGGGTAATATTGTTGCCACCGGCCAGGGTCATCGTACCGGTCGAAACCAGCGCCCCAGCACCGGCAGTGTTGCCACTGATTGTGGCGTTGATCCTTCCCCCGTTTAAGCCTGGTGTGTATGTCATGTCTAAATAATATACCAGTTAGAGCCGTCGGACACGACTGTGGCCGAGGTGTATTGTTGCTGCAAGCTCTGGCTGGTAGCACCATCGATAGTATCGCTACCGGAGCGGTCAATGGTAACAGTATTGGACGATCCGTCCTTGCGCTTGATGTAATAACGATAGCCAGTAACGGTCGAAGCCACTGGCAGTACCACGCTGACGTTGTTGCTGGTGGCATCGGCAATCACCACTGTATTGCTAGAAGAAATATTGTAGCTAGTACCGCTCTGGGTCGACACCGCAAAAATTGCCTGGCGCCAGCTGGGTATGCCCGAGGCAATACTGAGCACCTGGTTGTCGGAACCAATCCCTAGGCGGACAAAATGGCCGCTGGAGTCGCGGTAGTAAACGTCGCCAGTGGCACCGCTACTGTCGTCGAAGGCAGCAATAACCTTACGGGTGGTGCTGGTGGTTTGGGTAAAGTACAGGCGGTCGGTTAAAAACTCGACGGCACCGGCTTCGGGTGTGCTTAACAGCGTGCCGGAGGTGAACTTAAGGGGTGCCGTTCCAGCCGTGGCCGTTCCCGCCCGGATCGTCACCTTCATGTGCATGCCGTTTTCGGGGTCATCGACACCTGTGTTGTTGTAGTGTTGGGTGGCAATAAACTGGTTGATGATATCGCCCCATTGGCCATCATCACCATTAACTAGCGGTAGTCGTTGCTCGGCCATTAGTATAGCTCTCTTTTCATTGCCCCATCACACTTTATTACTGCTTATAGTTATAGCAGTAACTGAGGGGAAATGCTAGGAGTCGATGTGTAGAGCCTTAGCAAAAGCTTCTAAAGATGGACCGACTTTTTTGCCCTTGGCTTTGGCTACCCAAGGTCGATCGGCCTGTAGGTTAAGTGCCAATAACTCCACAAGACCTGGCTGTAAGCCGATAATTTTTTCATCTTGCCCCCGGACTACATAGCCGTCGAGGGCAGTCATCTCTTGATGGATATCGAGGATATCCTTAAGGTGTCGGGTCATACCGCGGCGGGTTTCCGGATCATCGTCTTCAAATTTTTGAATATGTCCAAGTGTAACTACAGCCTTAAGTTCACCCGTTTCATCTGGTACCCACGCAAAAAAGTCGGGGTTGAGGGTTCGTTTGGGGGCGGACTGTTCGGTAGTCTGAGTTTCGAGTTGAGGTTGAGGGTCGCGGCCAAGCGAAAAACCGGGCACCTGCATAGTCATTAGTAAATGCGTAACTCCACCCAAAACTTCACCGGCCCATTCGCTGGGAACCTCGATATGCAAATGATCCATCGGATTTTCGGAACTCATATTTATATTGTATAGCAATATTTCCACATAACAAAGGCACGGAAACGCAAATATGAGCCGTGCTATGATGGCTGTATGAGCATACTTACCTTACCGGGCCTGATTGACCCACACGTCCATTTGCGCGATCCTGGGCAAACTCACAAAGAAGATTTCTATAGCGGTACATCGGCGGCCTTGGCCGGAGGCTACACCACCGTTTTAGACATGCCCAACAATGCTGAGCCAATCACCACGTTGGAGCGTTTAGAGGCTAAGATCGCCAGTGCTAAAAAACAAACCGTGGCCGATATTGGCTTTAACTTTGGCACCCTAGGTGATAATTTTGATGAGTTCACTAAGGTTATCGACAAGGTCAGTGGCCTTAAGATTTACATGAATGTCACGACCGGTAACTTTAAAATCGATGCCAATAAACTAATCGAAATTTATAAAGCTTGGCCAGGTAGTAAAACAATCTTGTTGCACGCCGAAGATGATGTTTCGGAAATTGTTCTAAAGACCCTAGCAGCCGTACCAAAGAAAACTCACATTTGTCACGTATCCAGCCAGGCCGAACTAGAATTTGTGATGCGTGCCAAAGAAAAAGGCCTACCAATCAGCTGTGGTGTCACGCCGCACCACCTGTTTTTGACAGATAAAGACGCCGAACGCCTGGGCCCGTATGGCCACATGAAGCCCTTCTTAAAATCGGCCAAGGACCAAAAGTTTTTGTGGGATCATTTGGATGCGGTTGACCTAATCGAGTCCGACCACGCGCCGCATACCAAAGAAGAAAAAGACAGTGCCGAGCCACCGTTTGGCGTACCCGGTCTAGAAACCACCCTGCCCCTTATGTTGACCGCCCAAGCCGAAGGCAAGTTGACCCAGAAGCAATTGCTAGAGAAACTGCACAGTAACCCCGCCAAAATTTTTGGTTTGGTAACCGACGACACCACCAAGGTGGAAGTTGATATGTCGGAACGAACTATTAAGAACGAAGAACTTCTTACCAAGTGTGGCTGGAGCCCGTTCGCTGGCCGCCGTGTGGTTGGCAAAGTACAGGCCGTTTACCTGCATGGCAGCAAGGTGTTCGAAGACGGCAAAGTTCTGGCCCAGCCTGGTAGTGGCCAGATCATTGCCTAACGCTTGACAACCATAAGCGTCCTCCTGTAAATTTCTATTAAGACATAAAAATAAACAAAGGTTAAAATAAATGCCAAAATCTACCAAAAAAACCAAATCTAAGGTGGTAACTTCGAGCGTTGGTAAACAAAAGCCACGACTATTAGTTGGCTTAGCAATTGTTTTTGTAATCGTCGCTGTCGCCTTTTTAGGGACGGTGGGTTATAGCAAATATAAAGAGAACGACCTTAAGGCCAAGGCCGGATCGATGAAAGCCTTTGTGCCGTTTAGTAGCGTTGTTGACAGTGGTGATGGCGTTAAGTTTGTGGGCTGTAAAACCTACACTACAGTTGGCCCGGACAGCCAAACTGGCAAGAAGATGAACGTAACAGTCGTGGCTAGTAAACCCAAAGACCTGGCCTTTAACAATAATCCCAATAAAAAATCGAGCAATCGCCAACCCGAACTTTATGTCGATAATGTTACGCCACAGGATTTTACTAAAACATCGATCACTTATGGTGGAGCCTATACAGCAACTTGGTGGAACAATGAAGTAACTTCGATGACGATAATGAACGTTACCCAGGGTGACGAAATTTTGGCCTACGTTTTAAGTGATAAATCTGTCGTAACACCTTATGGCACGACAAATATCAATGCTACACCAAACACAAAACGAACCTACTTTGCGGCACCTTGGAACAACGGCTCTGCACCGCTAAACACCCCTCAGGCCTATCAGGATGCGGCCAAGACCTGGAAAACCAAGTCCATCAGCGCCACCCAGTTACCTAACTGTTAGTTCTGTAAACTAGCCTTAACTTCGGCAGCCAGTTCGGGCTTCCACATGGCACCACTGACTGACATGACTATATCGGCGCCGGCCTCACGGTACTCATTAAAGTCAGCAGCATTCATGACACCACCCATACTGACAACCTTAAAGTCGTAGCCAAATTCTTTACGAAACTCACACAGACTACGCGTCATTTCTAGACCGGCCCACTTAATCGGTGCGCCACTGACACCGGCCATTGGCCGACCCGGAAAAGTTTCTGATCCATCGTCGTTAACAACTGTGGCCGGTACGGTATTAATGGCGCTGATGCCATCAAGATGTGGGCCAACCCGCTTAACTAGATCTTTAAGCTGATCTTTGTCGGCAAAGTAGGCTAGCTTAATCATGAACTTTAAGTCGGGGTTGTCTTGTCGGACAGCCTTAACAATGCGCTCGGTTATGTCAGTATCAAAACAGGCTAAGACCGATTCACCCTCGTTGGGGCAGCTGAGGTTGATCTCGACAATATTGGCACCAGTTTGGCGGATGAGGCGAATGCCATCAACGTGGTCTTGAACAAAATCTTCCTTACCCTTGCCGTGGGCTGTCCCCTGAAAGGCGACTAAGACGGCCTGGCCTTTTTTAGGAGCGGCTAAGGATGCTTTCATAAACGGTTGCCATTCGGCCGGCGTCACCGACGGGATACCAAAAGAGTTAGCTACTGCCAGCGGCTCGCTATATTGTTTGGCAACGGTGATTGTTGGGTTGGTCGAAGGCTTTAAGTCGCCCGTAACACTAACCGGTCGAACTTGTGGAAACGGGTTAAGTGGAAAGGTATCGGTGCGGACTGATTTAAGCGTGACAATGTCAAAGCCCTTGTCGAGCGCAGCCTGAATAAATTGGGTGGTTGGTAGCGGACCGGCGGCAATACCAAACGGGCTATAAACCGGTACTCCAAAAAAGTCGTACTGGGGCTCGCCGGAGTTAACGTATGGCTGGGAGTTATTGGCAAAATCGCCAAATGGTCCGGTCTTTTTGTTGTCTTCAAAATCTAGTTGGTCGTTGTATAACTGAACTTGTTTGATCATAATCTTGCCTCCCCTTTTAATAAAGGATACCATGGTGCTAATGACATTTTTGCAAAAGCTCAAGGCTGCCATGCAGCAAAACAACTCGCTGTTTTGTGTTGGCTTGGATCCGGATGTCGCTAAACTGCCTACACAGTTTAAAGATAGTGCGCAGCCCCTCCTAGATTTCAACAAGGCAATTATTGATGCCACCGCCGACCTGGTTTGTGCCTTTAAGCTAAACAGCGCTTTTTACGAAGCTTTGGGTACCAGCGGCCTGGAGCAGCTCAAGCTAACAGCTCAGTATATTAAGAAGAATCATCCGGGTATTCCGGTTATTTTGGATGCTAAGCGGGCCGATATTGGCAACACCAACCAGGGTTATGCAATTTCGACCTTTGACTACTTGGGCATGGATGCCGTAACAGTTCATCCCTACCTGGGTGGTGAGGCGCTGCAGCCGTTGCTCGACCGCGCCGACAAGGGTGTGATTGTGCTATGCCGGACGTCTAACCCGGGTGCCGCCGAATTCCAGGATCTGCAAGCCGATGGCCAACCGTTTTACATGCATGTGGCTAAGCGTGTCGCCAAAGACTGGAATCAGAACCGCAACTGCCTGTTAGTAGTTGGCGCTACCTACCCCGAAGAAATGAAGTCCGTTCGCCAAGCAGTTGGCCCCGATATGTTCTTCTTGGTGCCGGGAGTTGGCGCCCAAGGCGGCGACATCGCGGCCATTATGGCGGCTGGGCTTGGTTCTAACCAGAATGAACTTGTGATCAACTCATCGCGCGACATTATTTACGCCTCTTCTGATAAAGATTTTGCCCAAGCCGCTCGCCAGCGCGCCCAAGCCACCCGTGACGAAATTAATAAACATAGGAGTTAGCCATGGATGTACGTAAAGAACTGGAGCGTGTCGGCAGCATTTATACTGGCCACTTTGTGGGCGTCAGTACCAAGCACCTAGCTGGTTATTGCAACATTGACCCGCTGTTACCGCACACCACTCTGGTGGGTGAGATGATCAAGATGCTGGTCGAGAATTTCAAAGACGCCGGTGTCCAAACCGTGGCCGCGCCAGCCGTGGGCGCTATTCCGTTTGCCCACTGGGGCGCCATGCACCTAAAGAATATGACTGGCCAAGAGGTTTCTGGAGTCTGGGCCGACAAGGTTTCTGGGGCCGCCCAGCGCGAGTTTGTCTTTGAGCGCGAAGGTTTTGCCGAGCACGTTAAAGGCAAAAAAGTTCTAATTCTAGAAGATATGGTTAACCAAATGGCCTCGATTAAGGCCATGATTAAGACGGTTAGAGATGCTGGTGGCGAAGTTGTCGGCGTTGGTTGCATTGCAGCTAACCGTGGTGCCGACGCCAAAGAATTGGACGTTCCCAAGTTTATTAAGCTCTGTAGTGTTGAATACGATGTTTGGGCAGCCGAAGACTGCCCGGTTAACGGTTTGTGTTCCAGGAACGAGCCAATTGTCGAAGACATCGGTCATGGCGACGCCTACAAAAAAGACCACCCCGACTACAAGGGTGGCTACGTTAAGCTACTCAGCTAGCGCTCGGTTAGTGCTTAAACAGATATTCCAGTAGGGCCATTCGGACATAAAGCCCGTTTTTGACCTGCTCGAAGTATTTGGCGCGGGGGTCTTGGTCGACGGCCGGGTCGATTTCGTTGACGCGCGGTAGCGGGTGCAAAATTATTGCTTCCTTCTTCATTTTGGCGACTTGTTTGGGGGTCAGAATAAAACTGTCTTTGATGGCCAGGTAATCTTCGACAAATTTAAAGCGCTCTTTTTGGACGCGGGTCATGTAGAGTACGTCGACCTTGCCTAGGGCTTTATCCCAGTTGTCGACCTGGTGGATGGTGGCGCCGTTGCTTTTAAGCAGCTTAAGGTACTTGGCTGGTAGCTGCAGGCTGTCCGGCGCAATTAAATAGATGGTGACATGGTACTGGGCTAGTAGTTGCACCAGCGAATGGATGGTCCGGCCATTAAGCAGGTCGCCAACCAAGCCGATACTTAGGCCATCGATCTTCCCCCTGCACTGCTGAATGCTGTAAAGGTCTAGTAATGCCTGGGTGGGGTGTTCACCACCACCGTCGCCGGCATTAATAATTGGTACGCGCGACACCTTGGCCGCTTGTTTGGCGGCGCCAATTTGCGGGTGGCGCATAACGATGCCATCGGCGTAGGCATTAATGGTAAGAATCGTGTCTTCGAGGCTTTCGCCCTTTTTGGCCGAAGAAAAATCACCGGCGTTCTCGACGGTAATCAGCTGACCGCTCAAGTTCTGAATAGCCGTTTCGAACGATAGCCGAGTGCGCGTGCTTGGCTCAAAAAAAACCGTTGCGAGGGTTAGGTGTTGCAACGGTTTGGGGTAATCGGCCAATGGGAGTTTAGAAAAGTCATTAGCTCGCTTGTATAGTTTGGCAAGCAAGTCTTTATCGAAATATTGATCGATGCTAATGACATGTACTGACATTACTGCCCAGTATAGCAGACTCTAGAATTGGTTTTGGCCGTCAAATAAAGCCGACACCGACTGACCACAGTAAACTGCTTCGATGGCGCTAGCTAGTAGCCCAGCCACGGTGATAGTTTGAATCTTTTTAGACTTTGGCGTCGGCAATGAGTCGGTCACGATTACCTTGTCAAAAGAAGAAGCGTCAATTCGGGCGACGGCTGGATCAGACAAAACCCCGTGGGTGGCCAGGCCGTAGATCTTTTTGGCGCCGTTTTCGGCCAGCATGTCGGCGGCGGCGCAGATGGTGCCGGCGGTGTCGATCATATCGTCGATGATTAGGCAGGTCTTCCCTTCTACCTTGCCTATTAGGTGTTTGGCCTCGACGTTATTGGCTTTTTCGTGCGAGCGATGTTTGTGGATGATGGCGATGTCGCAGCCCAAGCTACTGGCATAGCGCTCAGCCGACTTAACGCGACCGGCATCAGGCGAAACGATTACCAGGTTGCCATCGTCCAGCTTACTGGTAATGTGGTTGGTTAAGATACCGCGGGCGATCAGGTGGTCGAACGGCCCGTCAAAGAAGCCCTGGATCTGGCCGGAGTGCAGGTCGATACTCATAATGCGGTCGGCTCCGGCGGCCTTAAGCATGTCGATCACCAAACGAGCGGTAATTGGTTCGCGGCCGCTGGCCTTACGATCTTGGCGAGCATAGGCCAAGAATGGACAGACCGCTGTGATCGAGCGAGCCGAGGCGCGTTTGAGGGTGTCGATGATGATCAACTGTTCCAGTAGTGCCTTATTAATGTCGCCGCAGTGCGATTGTAGTACAAACACATAGTCGCCGCGGACCGACTGACTGAGTTTGCAGCTGATTTCACCATTAGCAAAAGCCCCCAGTTTAATGGGGGTTAGTGGTAGCTTTAAGGCTTTGGCGACGGCCTGGGCTAGTTTGGGGTGGGCCGACCCGCTAATTAGCTGGGCGTTGCTGGCGGCTGGTTTCTTCATAATTGTAAGTTTAGCAGAAAGTTTACATAGGGCTGAGGATTTAGCCAGATGTCATCGTGGGTACCGTCAAAGCCAATCAGTTCCCAGCCATGCTGGTTGGCCAGGTCGTTTAAAGCTTGAGGGTGTGAAAAAACATCATGACTATTGCGAATGGCCACCACACTAGCACTACTGCTCAGGGGCAATTTTAGGCGCTTCCATGCCTTGTACATTTGCACCCAGCGCCAAGTGTGAGCCAGTTGGTAGAAAGTGTTAAACGAGGTTTTTTTAAACCAGCGCCAGTCCTTCCTTTCTTTGGATACCTTATGGATAAGACTTTTAAGTGGATGGCGACTGGGCCAGTATGGTACGCCTACCAGCATAATTAGTTGGGCGTCAACATCGTCGGGAACCATAAAACAGCCACCGGAGTGGGCAATTATTAAGTCAGCTTGGGCGAGATTCTTGGTCGTGGTATAGCCAGCTTGCCGCAAGGCCTGGCGTAATTTTTTGCCATGCCACGGACCTTCTGACCAGCCATATGCGATAGCCACAGTCATGCTGTTTAGTCTTCGACTGGGTGCGACCGGTCTTTTACGACGTAGGCGGTAATAACGGCCGCCGGAAAGAAGAACAAGCTAAAGACAAAGAATAGTAAGAAGCTGTGACCTTTGCGGTAGGCCACGCGAGCTGGCCACAAGGCGATGAATATCCAAATGACGATTCCTAAAACCAGCATAAAGCTAGCGGTACTTTGGCCTAAGATGGTGGCGCTGAAATTAGTTGGCATTACGGCTCCTGACTGGTTTGGTAGGTTCGTTGGCTAGTTTGAACTTGTTAATCTTGTATTTGATGTACTCGATCAGTGCCGAGAAGCCCCAGGCCAGTAGACTGTATATAATCATCGCAAACAAGGCAGCGACATCCAGGTAGCCAGTTTGGCCGATGGGCTTAGGTGGAAAGATTCCCCGGAAAGGCTGTAAGAAGCTGGCCGAAGTATTATAGATAAACTCCACAAACGGCGTTGTGCTGTTGGCCGAGAACGCCAACAAGAAAACCCGCAAACCAAGCACGATGATGCCAAAAATCACCCAGGCATACAGGGCGTAAGAGATTACCTTCCCGATGGTTAAGTAAGTTGGTACTGGAACTGAATTATCTTTTTCTGTCATAGATCCCCCTTTGACCTAAGTATAGCCTGCCAGGCGGGGCTAGGTAAAGTTAATTTGACAACAGAATTGTAAAATTTGCAAAATTGAATCGTCTTGCAACTGTGTAAAAAATGTATTCAAATTCATTGCTTTTATGCTATATTAAACAAGGTAACATTATGGGGAAAAACAAGCAGACAGCTAGCTTGCTTTTTGTCAAAAAAGCAACCAAAAAAGCCGGTTCTGGGTTACGCGTAGCCAAGAACTCATCTGTAAAAGCCCTTAAAAACACACATCGAGTAGTCAAGCCAGTAGCTGTCAGGTCAGCCAAGACAACGGCTCATCACGCCAAAAAGGGTGTCGCGACGGCCGGTCGTCATTCCAAAAAAATCGCCGTTGTAACAGCGGTGGGCGTGCGCCGCGGCAGCAAAGTCGTCCATCACCATGTGGCAGTTCGTCCACATGAACACTTAAGACGAAAAGTGGCCTGGTACGATCGCTGGCATAACTACGAAAAGCATCCACAAGTCCACTATGCGCTGATAGCGATTTACATTTTGTTTGTTGGCTTTTTAGTGTTTAGGGTTTACCAAAAAGCCTATGCCCTGTCTGACTTAAACGATACTTGGAACTTTTCTAGCGCTGCTCCATATAACTTAAGTAGTGGTGTCGAGACCAGTGGCAGCAGTGCCCGCTTAAAAGCCCAGAATTATGATAATGATGGCAATACGGCCGCTCTGTATCACCTTGACTCATCTAGCGGCACGACGGCGACCGATTCTAGTAGTAATAGTAACAACGGTACGACCAGTGGAACGCCTAGTTTTGTCACTGGTAACTTAAATAATGGGCTGGCGCTGAACGGTTCCAGTCAGAATGCCAGCGCCGACGACTCGGCCTCGCTGTCGCTAACCGGAAGTCATACCGTCGAGGGCTGGGTTAAGTTTAATAATGCCTTTAGTGCTGGTAGCCACCCCTATAAGCAGGGCGTTATTGACAAGGGTAAGTATCAGCTTTACTACGATAACGAAACTGGTAAGGTTACCTACGAATTAGAAAACTCAGGCGGCATGAACTGGACCCAGCAAGCCGGTGGTGATTTATTAAACGCCAACGGCGCCAAGATTAAGCGTAGCTGGGATACTAACGGCAAACAAAACGTTACCAAGCAGGTTAAACTTGGTTCATATGTCTACGCCGCCTTAGGTGGTAGTAGTAACGATGCCGAAATCTGGCGCTATGACACCAGTGGTGGTACCTGGGAGCAAGTCGCTGGTGATGGCATTAATGGCAGTTGGACCAACCAGGTAACAGCCAATGCTTTTGAGTCGGTGGCGTCTATGGCTACCGACGGCACGACCTACCTATATGCTGGTTTAGGTAAAAACTCGGGGGCCGACTCCGAGGTGTGGCGTTTCAATGGCACTAGCTGGACCAAGATTGGTGGTGATAGTGTAAATAATAGTTGGTCGGCGGCCGGCGGTTACGAGGCGGTTGCCTCGATGGCTGTTAGCGGTAGTACAGTATGGGTTGGTTTAGGCTTGAACGCCGCCGGCGAGGCTGAGGTCTGGCGCTGTACCAGCTGTGACACGGCCCCCGACTGGGGTAGTGCCCGCATTGGCGGCGATGGTGTAAATAGTAGCTGGGCAAACACTACTTACGAAACTGTTTCTAGCATGACCCTAATTGGCGGCAACCCAGTGGTGGGCTTGGGCTTAACGGCTGGCGATGGCGAAGTCTGGCAATGTACTACCAACTGTGCCAGTGGCACGCCAGTTTGGACCAAGCGCGGTGGCGACGGCAGCGGCAGTGGCGGCCAGAGCTGGGCGTCGGCCTTTGAGTACGTTACAGGTTTAGCGGCCAGTGGTAACTTCTTATATGTCGGAACTGGAAACAGCGCGACCGATGCTCAAGTTTGGCGCTGCGATATTAGTTCGTCTTGTACGGCCACGGCTGGCTGGACCAAGATTGCCGAAAGCACCGTTACCTACTGGGGTACCACCCACGACCAAGTATGGGATATTGTGGCCAATGGCACGACGGTTTATGTTGGCTTAGGCAATACTACCAACGAAGATGAAGTCTGGCGTTGTACTAGTTGCTCAACCAGTCCAACCTGGACCAAGGTTGGTGGTGATGGCGTGAACAGTGGCTGGAACTCTACTCACACCCAGGTCCAGTCCTTGCTAGTCGATGGCACGACGCTGTACGCTGGGCTGTCGAACGCCACGCTTGGACATGTTTGGCGTTGCACCAGTTGCGACACTAGTCCGGCCTGGGGCGGTGCCCGAATTGGTGGTCAGTACCGTAACAAGAGCTGGGGTCAAGCTGGTTTTCAGAGCGTCGAGTCTACGACTACGGTTGGCGGCAAGCTGTACGCTGGTACCGGTAATACCACCGCCGGTAATGCTACGGTTTGGGAATACGACCCAGCCACCAGCGTTTGGACGATGATCGGCGGCCAAGGTATCAATAGTGGTTGGGCGGCCGATACCTACGAGGCAGTTCTGTCGATGGTTAATTATAAGAATAAACTTTACGTTGGGATTGGCTCCAATACCAACGATTCGGAGGTTTGGCGTTACGATGGTTCGGCCTGGACCAAAGTTGGTGGCGATGGCACCGGTTCGAGCTGGAACACTACCATAGAGACGGTAGAATCATTGGCTGTTGCCAACGGTAAGCTTTACGCCGGTATTGGCAATAGCGCCGGTGGCGACGCCCGGGTCTATGAATGTACCAGCTGTGATGGCACGCCGACTTGGACGCAAATTGGTGGCACCGCTTCTGGCAACTGGGGCACGGCGCACACTCGCGTTGGTGCGCTGGTTACTTATAAAGGAACGCTGTACGCCGGTATTGGACACGGCGCCAACCAAGGCCGGGTGTATCGCTACAGCGGCAGCGGCACAGCTTGGACACAAGTTGGTGGTAGTGGCTTGTACTCGAGTTGGAACACCAGCTATGAAGAAGTCGCTTCCCTAGCCGTCTACAACGACAAACTGGTGGCCGGACTTGGCTTAACCGGTGCCGGTGTTGGTAACAGTGATGCCGAAGTCTGGCAATGTACTACCTGCGATGCGACGCCGTCTTGGACCAAGATCGGTGGTGATAGTTCTGACCCGCCGACCGATAACTTGGGTTGGTTAGAAAGCGTTGGCTACGAACGAGTCCGTAGCATGGTGGTCTATAACGGCGATCTTTACGCTTCGCTTGGCCTAAGCACGGGTGACGGTGAGATTTATAAGTACAACGGTACGACTTGGACGGCAATTGGTGGTGATGGTGTTGGTTGGACTAACAACATTATTGAAAACGTTGGTACCATGACAGTTTTCCAGGGCAAACTCTACGCCGGTATGGGTGATACCGCCAACACCGACGCCATGGTTTGGTCTTATGGCGACAACGGTTTTGTACAAGCCTCGGCTACCACCCAAGATACCAACTGGCATCATGTGGCTGGTCGCTACAACGGCACGACCATGGAGATTGTGGTTGATGGTACGGTTACCGGTTCGGCGACCAAGACCTTGAGTATGCCCGACAGTACCAGCAAACTCTACATTGGTAGTGGCTATGGTAGTGGCGGCGCTTCTAAAGACGCTGGCTACATTGACGCCCGCTTAGATGAGGTTCGCGTCAGTAATAATTATCGGTCGACTCTTACGACCAAACCGTATAGTGCTAGTGCTCAAACTGTAACTTTGGCATCGGCGGTCAGAACTGCCGGGGTTAAAAGTTATGACAATATGACTAGTAACGAAACAGCCAATGGCGGCACCATTGCCTATCGGCTGTCCAACGACGGTGGTTCGAGCTGGCGACACTGGAATGGCAGCGCCTGGGTAGAGTCGACCGATACGTCAATGTCTAATGCTATTGCCACAATCGACGCCAATATCGATGAATTCCCCGTCACCTTTGGTGGTATTACCTGGCAGGCGGTTATGACCGGCGATGGCACTCAGCAAGTGACGCTGGACGGTGTGGCCCTGGCGTCAACCTCGGATAGTGTTGACCCGTCGGTTAACGCCAGTAATGTGACGGCTCTTAAAGCCGCCGGTGGCTCGTCACTGGCGCAGAATGCTTGGACCAACGGCTCCTCGCCCTACTTTAGCTGGACGGCCGGCACAGATGCTGATTCTGGCATTAAGGGCTACTGTTTGTATTTGGGAACCGACAACACGGCCGACCCGGTAACGACTAAGGGATTATTGGGAACCAGCCCGGTCGCTACTGGTAATAACTGTCAGTTTATTGTTGCTGGAACAAACATCGACACGGCTACAGCCAGTTACTTGGGCACTGCCCTGACGACTAGTGATTCGGCCTATTACCTAACGGTTAAGGCAATTGATAACGCTGGCAACGTGGCCGACACTGGTGCCCAGTTCTACTTCCGTTTTGACAACACCGCTCCAGCTAACCCGGGCTATGTGACGGCGCCGTCGGGCTTTATTAATACCAAAACAGCTAGCCTGACTTGGCCGACCAGCGGCGTTGCCGCGCCGGCCGATAGTAACAGTGGTATTGCTGGCTTGCAGTATAAGATTGGTAATACTACCTGGTACGGTGACAGCCATAGTGGTACTGGCGACTCCAGCGACTTGCTAGCGAACGACGGTAGCTATACCACCCAAAACACGCCCGATTTTGCCAACATCGCCGAGGGTGTCAATACGGTATCGTTTCGAACCTGGGACCAGGCCGGCAACGTGACAACTAGTTATGTCACGGCCGCTCTAAAAGTTAATACCTCGGGGGCACCCAGCGCACCGCAAGGTTTGGCGCCTAGCCCTTCTACCAATACCGTCAACGCCTTCTCGTTTAGCTGGTTCGCGCCCAATACCTTTATTGGCGACGCCAACAACCTGACTTACTGCTACACCTTTAATACCCTGCCAAGCGATGTCACCTGCTCTTATACCAACGCCGGGGCGCTTAGCCTGGGAACCGGTGCTTATGGTACGCAGCCCGGCCTGAACACGATGTACCTAGTGGCCAAGGACGAGTCTGGTAACATTAACTACTCTAACTACGCCCAAACCGACTTTACGACTAATACGCCGTCGCCGGGCATACCGTTGAACGTTGATATCGTAGATGTTTCAATCAAGTCCACCAGTAACTGGCGCTTAGCGCTAACCTGGGACGCGCCGTCTTACACTGGTGCTGGAATTGCCAGCTACAAGGTTTACCGCTCGACCAACAATGTCACCTTTAGCTTTGTTGGTAGTAGTACTAGCACGACCTACATCGATGCCGGCTTATCGGCGCAACGCTACTACTACCATGTAAAGGCTTGTGACAGCACTAATAATTGCGGTTCGGTTAGTAGCAACGTCGACCAGATTCCTACTGGTAAGTTCACGACGCCAGCCGTGATTGTGGCCGAGCCAACTGTTAGCAACGTGACTACCAAAAAAGCTAAGATAAGTTGGAGTACCGACCGGGCTAGTGACTCCAAGGTGGCGATTGGTACGGCCAGTGGTCAGTACGCTTCTTCGGAAGTGGGTAACTCGACCCAGGTTAGCGCCCACACCATTGAGCTGGACAATCTTAGTGCTGGAACCACCTACTACTTTGTGGCTAAGTGGACCGACGAAGACGGTAACACTGGAACCAGCCAAGAATATACCTTTACAACCTCCCCGGCGCCAAGTCTTAAAGAGGTGTCAGCCGTGCGCGTTGGTTTAACCGATGCCACCATTCAATTTACTTCTAAGGACGCTACCAAGGTAGCTGTTTATTACGGCAAGAACGAAGGTTACGGTGGTCTTAAAACAGTTAATACATCGCTCAGTGAGTCGGTCTATAATGTATCGCTCGAGGGCTTGGACGATGGTAGCAAGTACTTCTATAAATTGGTATCGTCGGACAGCGAAGGCAACTCCTACGATGGTAGCGTAGCTGCCTTTACTACCCCACCTCGCCCGCGGATTAATAATCTGCGCTTCCAGCCAGTTAGCGGCGAACCGACCAGTACCCAAAAGATAACCTGGGATACCAACGTGCCGTCCTCTACCTTAATTACATACGGAAAAGTTGGCGGTGGTACCACTGACGCTCAGTTGTCGGAACAGGTTACGTCGCACGAAATTGTGATCAGGGCTCTAGAAGATGACAGCGAGTACACCCTAATTGCTCAGTCGCGCGACAAAGACGGTAACTTGGCGGTGTCAGACCGTCAAACCTTTAGAACCGCGCTTGATACTCGTCCGCCCAAGATCAGCAATATTAGCATTGAACCAGCCATCCGTGGGGTTGGCGCCGAAGCTCGCGGCCAAGTGGTAGTGTCGTGGCGAACCGACGAGCCATCGACCAGCCAGGTTGCCTTTGCTGACGGCGCTGGTGTCACCGTGTTTAACAGCAAGACGGCCGAAGATTCGGCTCTGAGTACCGAGCACGTCGTAATTGTATCCGACCTGCCAACCTCACGCGTTTACAGTATGCAGCCGGTGTCCAAAGACCGTTCTGGCAACTCAGGAACCGGCGAAATTCAGTCGGCCATTGTTGGCCGGGCCTCGGACAGCGTTTTGACGATCATACTTAATACCCTCAAGAAAGTGTTTGGTTTCTAGCTATGGCAAATATCTTGGTTAAAGCTACTAATATTGAACAAGAGTTTACGGTTGGTGACGAGGTCATTAAGCCTTTGCAGAAAGTTAGTTTTGAACTGACCGAGAACAGTTTTAACATCATCTATGGTCCGTCTGGTAGTGGTAAGTCTACCCTCTTGAACGTCTTAACCGGCTTGCAGCGGCCCACCAAGGGTCAGGTTCTTTTTGAAGGCAAGGACGTCTACGCGCTTAAGCCCGACGAACTAGCTCATTTTAGAGCTAACCGAATCGGCATTGTCTACCAGACTAACTATTGGGTGAAGAGCTTGAGTGTGATCGAAAACGTGTCGATGCCACTGTACTTTTTGGGTTACAACAAGTCGCAGGCCGCCAAGATTGCCATGACCGCCCTAGACCGCGTCAGCATGGGTCAGTATGCCAAGAAGTACCCGTCGCTGCTGTCGGGTGGTGAGCAACAACGTATCGCCACAGCCCGAGCCTTGGTTAATGACCCGCTATTTATTATTGCCGACGAACCAACTGGTAGCTTGGATAGTAAGAATGGCGACATGATCATGAACTTGCTGCGCGAATGTCAGACCCAGTTTAAGCGCACGATTATTTTGGTGACCCATAACATGGAATACTTACCGCTGGCCGATCACCTTATCCATATAGAAGATGGCCAGATTCAAGAAATGCGCGACGGTTCAATTACCAAAACGGCCGAAGAACTGCTGGATAACATGAAGCAGCGTCTGAATAATCTGTCGCGATCCAAGCACCTGGAGCATAAAAAAACCGAGGAGATGATGGATGCCGTCCGAAAAGACCAATAACCACGGCGTTAAGAAACACTACACGGCCATTCCGTTGCGCATGGTCATCTATATTGCCTGGCGTAACTTGGTAAGTAAAAAGCTTCGAACCTTCTTGACCATATTCGGTGTCATTATTGGTATCGGTGCCATCTTCTTTTTGCTATCGTTTGGTTTAGGCATCCAGAATCTGGTTACCAAAGAAATTGTTGGCAACAGTTCGGTTAAGTCGATTGACATCAGTTCGGCTAACTCGAAGGTGGTGCAGCTAAATAACGAACAGGTCGATAAAATTAAGAATCTGCCCCATGTCGAAAAGTACGGCCTGCAGTATTCGTTTCCCGGTAGCATGAACCAGCGTGGCAGCTCGGTTGATACGATTGTTTATGGTGTTGATCAGGGCTATCTGGAGCTAACTGACTTTTCGCTGGGTGGTGGTCGCAGTCTTAAAAAAGAAGATAACCGCGTCGTAATGCTTAACGAAGCGGCCGTTAAAGCGGTCGGCTACAAGTCTAATAGTGAGATTATCAATAAAAAGATCACCCTGGTTATACCAATGAAAGATCCTAAGGCTAAAAAGGCCGAGGTTAAGGATGAGTTCACGGTAATTGGCGTGGTTAAGTCAGGGGCCGGCAGTGAAGTCTATGTACCGAGCTTTATCTTTACAGACATTGGTGTCACCAGCTACACCCAGATGAAACTAATTTCTGATAATTCCAAAAATGTGGCCGGTTTGCGTTCGCAAATTCAAAGCCAAGGTTTTGAAACCAGTTCACCGAGCGACACAATCGAACAGATCAATCAGATCTTCAAGTTCTTTAACGTCATACTGGTTGGTTTTGGCGCCATTGGCATGATTGTGGCCGTACTAGGCATGTTTAACACCCTAACTATCTCATTGCTAGAAAGAACCCGCGAAATTGGTTTGATGATGGCCCTGGGCGGCCGTAACCGTGATATGAGCAAGTTGTTTGTATTAGAAGCCGTTTTGCTATCGGTAGCTGGCGCTGTCATTGGTATAACCTTGGCAGTAACTACTGGTCAGATTGTTAACGTGCTAATGAACAACTTTGCGCGCAACCGTGGCGTCAAAGAGAGTTTTGTCCTGTTCTCGACCCCATTCTGGCTGATCGCCGCCTTGGTGGGCTTTATGACGGTAGTCGGCTTACTGGTAGCTTTCTTCCCGGCTAAACGTGCCCACAAGATTAACCCGATTGATGCCCTGCGTCGCGAATAAGTCGGCTAACAAACTTGTGAACTTCGGCCACACCGGCTATCGCCACAAGCATGATTCCCGAGGTGGTCAGTAAGACCTCAAGCGGTACATCGGCGATTGCAAAAACAGTTTGCAGCGGCCCAAACATAACTAGCATCTGCAGGCTAAAGCCCACTAGTAAGCCAACCAGCATACCGATGTTAAGTCGGCGCCAGCCGCTTAAGAGCGAACCGTACTCGCTGCGGGCGTTAAAGGCGTTGGTCCACTGGGCGACAACCAGGGCCATAAAAGCCACCGTCTGGATGTACTCGGTAGTCTGCCCCTGCCCTTTTAAGACGGCCACGATGCTTAGCGTAACAATTGCCATGGTCAGTGCCACTAATGCCAGGCGGCTCAGTAGGATGCGGTTAAGTAGCGGTTCGTTAGGGCGGCGCGGCGGCTTTTGCATAGTGCCGTCTTCGGCCTGTTCCAAGCCTAGTGGCAGCACCAAAGCCGTATCGGTTACCAGGTTGATCCAAAGGATTTGAATAGCGGTAATTGGCAGTGGAAAGCCCAGTAGCAAGGCACCGATCATGGTTAGCATTTCACCCATCGAGGTGGCTAATAAGTAGAACAGCATGCGCCGGATATTGGCAAAGATTTTGCGCCCTTCGGCGATAGCATTAACGATGGTGGCAAAGTTGTCATCGAGCAAGACGATGCCACCGGCGTCGCGCGCGATGTCACTGCCCGACCCCATGGCAATGCCAACATGGGCATTGGTTAGGGCTGGTACATCGTTAACACCATCGCCCGTCATGGCGGTGATTTCGGTTTGTTTTAACGCCTGCAGGACGCGGAACTTATCTTCGGGCAGGATGCGCGCAAACACTGTCTTGGTTTTAATTGTCTGGGCTAGGGCGTGAACTTCTTTAGGCAGTTCGGTCCCCTGGATTACTTGGTCGGGGTGTGTCGCCAGGCCCAGCTTTTTACCAATATTAAAGGCCGTTTCGTAATGGTCGCCGGTGATCATCCGGACACTAATGCCGGCGGCTTGGGCGGCCTTAATAGCGTCACTGGACTCTTCGCGTAGCTCATCGGCCAGGGCTAAAAAGCCAATAAAGTCGAGCTTCTGATTCTTTAAACCGGTCAGGTTCTTAGGTGGCTTACCGGCAAATTTATGTTTGGCGACGGCAATAACACGGTAACCTTTAGAAGCGAAACTGTGCAAGGCTGACTCGGCTTGGCTGCGCTTAGCATCACTCAAGGTCGAATGCGACAGAATGTGCTCTGGCGCACCCTTAAAGAAGATGGTCTGGCGTGACTGGCTGTAGGCGCCACTCATGCGCAGGGCGTTGTCGAAGGGATAGACCTGATTAACGGTGGTGTGCGACTCGGCCTTCATACTGTCGATGATGGCTTGGTCGAGTGGGTCAGTGACGCGCTGGCTAACGTCTAGCGTCATACCGGCAATAGTAGTCACCTGTTCTTTGCCTATGGACCAGCTGTCAACAATAGTTAGCTTGTTCTTGGTTAGGGTGCCGGTCTTGTCGGTGGCAATGGTAGTAACTAGACCAATATCCTCGATGGCTTTAAAAGAATGAACCAGTGCCTTGTGTTTGGCCATACGGCGCATGCCTAGGACGATAATAACGGTCAGGGCCACTGGCAAGCCTTCTGGTACGGCCGACACACTTAACGACAGCACAAAGCGTAGAGCTTCAGAAGTCGGAATGCCGCGGGCCAGCGACAAGGCAAACACCACCAGCGCCAGCACGCCAATGGCCTTAACCATCAACGAAATTAAGTGATCAATTTTAACTTGGACCGGGCTAACGGTTTTGTCGCCACCGGCTAACTGGGCGATCTTACCAAAAGCTGTCTTGCTGCCAGTTTCGACAACAACAGCCTGGCCGCCGCCACTAACGACGTAGGTGCCCTGAAAGACCATGTTGTCTTGTTCGTACATCTGTTTCTTATTAGTAAGTACCGAGTTGTGTTTATGAACCGGTACCGACTCGCCGGTTAAGGCCGACTCGTCGACCTGGAGGCCTTCGGCCTGAACGATACGAGCATCGGCTGGTACCCGTTCGCCTTCGGCCAGCAGTAAGATGTCGCCCGGCACGAGGTCGAGCGCCGAAATTGTCTGCAGGCTACCGTCGCGCTGGACAGCCACCTGTTGAACACTGGTTTTTTTAAGGCTGCGCAAGACGCGGTTGGTGGCGTACTGTTGAACGTAAAAGATAACCGCCCCCACCAAGATGATAACGCTAATAATAACGGCTTCGAGTGGTTCATGGCTGATTAGGCTGACAAAGGCGGCCGCCACCAAGACGGCTACAAAGACTCCGCGGAACGGCTCGACAATTACCTTCCAGAGCGGCTCTTTCTTTAAAGACAGCTCGTTAGGACCATAGGTTTTTAGGCGGGCTTGAGCCTCACTGCTGCTTAGGCCGGCCTCGCTGGTTTCGAGTTCTTTAAGAATTGCCTGAGGGGTTTGCTGGTACCAAATCATCTGCCCTACAGTATAGACTAATCGGCTTCGGTTAGCCCACTCAAAAGTCGCTCGTAATAGTTAACACGCATGGCGGCTTCTTCATAAGTTAAGGCTTCATCTGGTGTTTGCCAGCCGTTACCAGTGGCTTCGAGTTCGCGCAGTCGCTGCCGGGCAGTATGTAAGCCGCAAACAGCCAGTAGTACCAGGACGCTGGTTTCGTCCAGCCCGTCTAGGTCGACTTCTACGGCCCGGCTTGGTCTAAACGAGCCAGCTATGTCGGCATGGTATTCCTGGTGGGTAATTACTTCGGCGCCACGCAAGTGAACGGTAGTAAATACCGGCACCTCATGGGTATTAACGGTTAGGTAGCCAAACCGATCGTTATCGGCATCGGCAGCGTGATAGATTCGTCCCAGTTGACAGTCGTCAAGTGCTAGATAGCCTTGGGGTGCTAACAGTGGTTCGGGAAATTCGGGCCCGGACGGGGGCTCCTCTAGAGTCGTCATTTGATTTATTTATACAACCTATAAGCCAGTGAGTCAATAACTATCAGAGGTTTCTCAGGCAGGCTGTATACTATTGGTAGGATATGCGAATACTTATTGTCGAAGATGATCACAAAATTGCCGCCGCTGTTAAGCGCGGCTTAGAGCGCCAGTCGTATGCCGTTGATATGGCTCACGACGGTGACAAGGGTTTAGAACTGGCCTTAAACGAACCATATGACCTGGTTATTTTAGATAGAATGTTACCCGGCGCCGTAGATGGCATGGGAATTCTTAAAGCCTTGCGTCAGGCCGACAACCACACACCGGTCCTACTGTTAACTGCCAAAGACCACGTACTCAACCGGGCCGAAGGGCTCAACGCCGGTGCCGACGACTACTTGGTTAAACCGTTCGCTTTTGTGGAGCTAATTGCCCGGGTACGTGCGTTGTTGCGTCGCCCGCAACAGGCTTTAGGAACGGTGTTGGTGCACGGTGACGTCACGCTTGATCCCGAAAACTTTGTGGTCACCCGCTCAGGTAGCCCGATTACCCTAACCGCGTTGGAATTTTCTTTACTAGAATATTTAATGCGCAATCCCGGTCGCGTCATCACCCGTGACCAGCTGATTCAGAATGTTTGGAACTACGATGCCGACATCTTGCCCAACACCGTCGAGGTGTATATTGGCTACCTACGTAATAAAATCGACAAGCCGTTTGATTCGCCCGACCTAATCCATACGCGGCGTGGTTTTGGTTATGTGTTTGGGGAGCAACCCTAGTGTTTCACCAGACATCGCTGCGTCTGACTGGTTTGTATCTGGGTATTATTATGGCCATCAGCATCTTCTTTAGTGTGGCCTTGTACAATCTGTCGATGCATGAGGTCGACCGTGGTTTTGATCGCCAGACCGAAGTTGTCCAGCGCGTGTTCGGTTCCGGCCCGTTTCGCCAGCAATCTTATATTCAGCAGCGCGAAGACATCTATAACGACATTCGCGGCCACGTCATTGCCCAGCTAATCTTTATTAACCTGCTAATTATGGTTGGGGCCGGCTTTTTAAGTTACTACCTGGCGCGCCGGACCCTTAAGCCGATAGAAGAAGCCCACCAAGCCCAAAGCCGCTTTACGGCCGATGCCAGCCACGAATTGCGCACGCCGATCACCGCCATGCGCACCGAAATTGAGGTTACGTTGAGCGACCCTAAGCTAAAGCTGGCTGACGCCAAAGATCAGCTGCAGAGTAATTTAGAAGAATTAGATAAACTAACGGCGCTGTCGGAAGGCTTGCTGCGCCTGGCTCAACTAGAAGCCTCTGACTTACCTAAAGAAGCCGTGTCGGTTCACACTTTGGTGCAAGCTGCGGTTGACCGGGTTTTACCACTGGCCGAACCCAAACACAATTTAGTTAGCCAGTCTGTTCCGGCTGATGCCCAAGTTTTGGGTGACCAAGCCGGTTTAACCGAGGCCTTGGTAACGGTGTTGGACAACGCTGTTAAATATAGTCCTAAAAAGTCCCAGGTTACGGTTGTAGCCAAGCCTGGCCGAGGTGACGTTATAATTACCGTAACCGATCAAGGCCCTGGAATTAGTGAAGAAGAATTACCGCACATCTTTGAGCGTTTTTACCGGGCTGACTCGTCGCGCACCAAAGGCACCACCGACGGCTACGGCTTAGGTCTGGCGATTGCCCAGAACATCGTCCAGCTGCACGGCGGTTCAATTACAGCCGAGAGCAGCCTTGGCAAAGGCACGACTGTTACAATTTCCCTACCCAAAGCCTAGCTTTAGACACAAAAAACCACCGACCATGGTGGCCGGTGGCTAATTTGTATAGGCTCCTCCCTTCTAGTGTTTGCCGTGCTCGCGACCATGGCCACGCTCACTCATAAATATCCCTTTAAGCTTAGATAGGTCTAAACCTTGATCTTTAGCCCAGGCTTCGAGCGCACTGCGTTCGGCGTCGAACTTGGCTTTACGCTCTTCTGGAGTCATGTCTTTCATAGCGTCACGGTTAGCTTGGTGCTTAGACTTAAGCTCCGTTAGCTTGGCTTCGATAGCCGTTTTTTGCTCGGCCGTAATGGTTTTGTTATCAACCAGGGCCTGGAGCTTGTCGGCTACCCGGGCCTCGCGTTCGGCCATGTGAGCTTTACGCTCGTCTTCAAAAACCTGTTTAACCTCCTCTTTATTTAAGTTGAACTTAGAGGCCAGTTTATCAACGATGGTATCGTTGTTTGGGCTGGTGGCGGCCGAGACGGCGCTGGCGCTGGCCAAACTTCCTAAGCCAACGGCGCTAACCACTCCGCCCACCATAAGAGCTTTCTTTAATGTATTAGCAATAATATCCTCCCTTCTTTAGTTAATGAACCGGTTGCTGGCGGGGGATGCCAGGCAACATCACTACAATAACTGGCCAAGTTGAGAAATAGCTGACTAGCTTAGGGCTGGCTTGAGCAAGCGGACTTCTTGTAAGATTTCTGGCAAGTTAACGGCCACTAAAGGAACATATTCCCACTCTACGATTAGCGGCTGGCCGTCCTGTATAGCGGGTGTGCCAATTTCCTGAGCCATGTATGGTACTGAGCTAGCACCGACTGTAACTATACTTCTTGGGTCAGGCGTCTGGGGGCTAGTTGCAATGTGGCCGAGCTGGCACAATTGGAGGTGAAGCTGGCGGCCTTCGGAGCGGCGCAATCCCAGGTCGGCATCAATAAAGGCAACATCAGTTTTTTGCGGCGACAGAACCCGGTTGTTGATTAGTTCAATGGCGGCATCGTAGCTGGTGGCCCAGGCAACTAGTTGTCCGCCGGCTTCTTGAAAGGCTGCGTTTAAGGCGTCAAACTTTTCTTGGCAATCTTCGACAATGACGCCGCGGACTGGTTGCAGTTCAGGCATCGGGCGTCTCACCTAGTGGTTTTACTAGTAGCTCATCAAAACCGTCTTGCCCAAGGGAGGATAAACGTAGAGTGGGCGGTTCGGTTGAACCAAAACCTAGTCTTAGATACCAACTATAGGCTACCTGGTTGTGGTCGGCTACCCATAAAGTGGCTTGTCTTTGGCCGGTTTGCGTAGCGACTTCTAGAACATGACTCATTAGGGCACTGGCAATACCGCGTCGGCGGTAGGGTTCTTCTACGAATAGACCGCTAATTAACGCGTTTTCGACACCGGGACGAAGCGTAACACCACCAGTTATATTGTTATCAACATTAGCAATGTAATGATGAGCACCGGCTATAAGCCTGGCTGGATTAATGCCGTCCAGGCGACTAGTCAACTCATTAGCCAGGGTGCTATTAAGCGTTGGGTCGGTTAGGATCATTTGGCGTTGCAGGCGACGGTGTTCTTCGGCCAATTCGGGGTAAAGTGGTGTGATACATATTTCGGGCATGGCATCCACTATACCACACAATAAAAACACCCCGCTTGCACGGGGTGTTCGTTTTTTTAACTAATGTTTGTTAAAGGTTGCCAAGAGCGCGGCGTCGCAGGTACACGTTGTGTGCAGCAGCGGCAGCGATGGCGATGGCAGCTGATACGGCGATGACGCCTTCTGGACCAGTTGCAGGTAAGGTCTTAGCAGGAGTGGTAGAGGCAGGAGTTACAGGAGTTACTGGAGTAACAGGTGTAGGACATACTTCTCCGCCAACTTTCCAGTCGATCAAACGACCGGCTTCACCAGCCTTAGCGTAGTCAGATGTACCTTGAGCGGTCGTCGGGCTGCTACCACGTAGCAAGTCAGCTTGGTAGTAACGAACAATGTTCGGGTTACTTGCACAAACTGGCAAGTTAACAGTTAGGCTGTGGATACCAACACCGAATGAACCAGTCTTAAAGTCATACAACTTTTGGCCACTTAGTGGTAAACCAGTCTTGCTTGGGGCTTCCCAAGAAGCAAAGGTTACGTTTTGGGTACAACCCTGATCGCCCTTAACAGCGAACTTAACGGTTGCCTGGGTACCATTAACAGTAATGTTCTTTTGAGTGTGGTCACCGGCTAATGCGCCAACGTTACATTCGGCAGCACTTACCTTGTTTACCTGACCAGCACCGATAACGGCGACAGTACTTACAACAAGTACGGCAGCGCTAATCATATTGCGAATCTTCATAATTATCTCCTTATTTCCACCCTAGGACCTCCCTAGGTTGTCTTAATATTAACATAATGAAACGCTTATGTCAATAGCGTTTGTGGTTTGCAATATTTTCCTTTCGGTAGTTAAATAGGCTTCATGGCTGATGCAGAGTTTACCCGTGAATTTGGCTTTGGCGAAACTGAAGAGCAGCTGGCGCAGTATCTTGAGGACGTTGCCAAGTTTAGGGATTCGTATTATGAGAAGATGGCCTCCCTAGGCCAAGCGGACGACGCAGGCTGGGCGTACTTTGAGCTCGATGAATCTGATTGGCCGGCAGGTGTTTTGACTGATGTCTGTCTGTGGCATGCAAGGGTTAGCTTACCCGATGAACCAGATAGAGAGGTGCCGTCTCATATACGAATACTAAGCTCAGAAGAGTATGCGGTAGACGGTGTCGCAGTCTTCCTTACAACTGATGTAACGGTAGATTACGAAGATGATGCTATTTGCATGGTTGGACCAATTACGAAAGAAGCAGCTATGGCTGATAAAGACGATGATTCAGATCGTAGTGATGTCAGCAGAGACCCCGGAAACCCTTCTGTGCCATTCTTTTATGTCAAGAATGGTAACTTATACATGGCGCCTAAGGAGCAGATGAAACGTACACAACCCGGGATTATCACCTATACCTATCCTCTAGAAGACGGCCAAGGGGTGGAAAACCGGGCTGTTGTCCCCTTTGGTTTCTACGACCGTCTGGCCGACAAGACACATGCTTTGAGTGTGGCTCGTCACGTTCTTGAAATGGTTTCCGACTACCTGCCTAAGGCGCGGGCAAACGGTAATTAACCTACATCTGCAGCCACTTGAGCAAGGCGTGGACTAAAAAGGCCGGCCAGACCAGCGCCTTAAAGAAGCCCAGCACAACCAGCCAAAAGCTGGTGGCCACCTGAAAGTAGTAGACAATGGCGCCAATTAGGCCGAGTGCATAGACGGCATCGCCACCACCGCGGCTTCCACCCCAGTCATTTGATTTTCCCATAGTATTATCCCCCTTTAACTGCTACGCCCTTAGTATAGGCCTGATTGGGTCGATATGGGTGTGATATGCGTCACAAAGTGTGATCTAGCGTGGCCAGGTAATCGAGTAGCTTTGTTTCGAGTTGTCCTACCAAATCCCAACCAAGATCTTGGCAAACCGGACGTCGCAAAAAACTTAGGGTTTCTTCTATGGTTGGAATGAAACAGTGGTTGACAGGGTACTTTGTCAGGAAGTTGACAACATGTTCCAAGCTATCCACGACATCGTCGGTCGAAAGTGACGGCAGGTATGAATAATCAACGTCAACCAGGTAAATTTTGTCTTCTGGGTCCAACGCGGTGTGACCGTACATAAATTGGTAAGGGCGTATCTCGTAGCTATAAGGCTGGAACAGATCATAGGCAGTAACAGCCGACCTAACTATGCCAGATAGCATGGTTTCGACCAGTTCTGGTGGAATTTCTGTGTTTGGGACCTCATGCCTGTCGCCAAAATCTACGCCGGTGATACGCTCTGTTACATGAAAGATTGTCCGATAAAACCTATCCTCTTCAATTTCGTGCAAATCAACCTGGCTATTGTCGGTATGCCGAGTTTTGCCGTACACGTTATAGTGCGGCACGACATCAAGACCGCTGTTGGTTTTAAAAACCTCTAGAGCGTGCTCATTTTTAGTAC
Source organism: Patescibacteria group bacterium (assembly GCA_030916945.1). Taxonomy (GTDB): domain Bacteria; phylum Patescibacteriota; class Saccharimonadia; order Saccharimonadales; family JAUPVS01; genus JAUPVS01. The sequence goes on along the minus strand of JAUPVS010000003.1, from coordinate 52,033 downwards.
AGTCTTGCGGTGGAATCTGCGAACTTACCCGCACAATAAAACGGTCGTTATCAGCAAAGGCTTGGAATTCCGAAACGGCCCCTGCTGAAACATGTTCCAGTGGGGCTATAAAGGGGTCTTGGTCGATGCGTTCATACATAAAAGATTACTGTACTATAAAACAGCAAAAAATGCAAGTATCGGTTAGCTAGGGTTAGTGTTTAGGGATTGTATCTGTTAGCATCAGTCCGCCACCAGCTAGTAAATATCTAAATTCAGAAATTGACTCCTGAATATCAGCCAGGCTGCGGTGCTCATTTGATTTACGGTATTCGGCTATTCCAAGCTGATTAGCAACCAACTTTAAGCTGCTGACATCTAGCATGCGGTAGTGTAGAACGCCTTCGGTTTGAGGCATGTAGCGCTCGACCCATTTGCGGTCATTATGAATGGAGTTACCCGCTAGGTGTACAGGTGTAGCGCAATGTTCTCTTACAAGTGTGGCCAGATTAGCGTCAATTGCTACAAGGTCTATACCCTCTTGGTGTGATCGCTCAATCATATCTTCGCGATAGCTCGTTGATTGGGCGCGCCACCAGGGGTTGTTTAACATGAGCCGTCTGAGGTTATTTGGCTCGTGTTGAACAAAAGAATGGTACTCAAACTGTTCGTCGAACAGCCCTTGGGTAGCTATAGCGCCGACTTCGATTATGACGTCATTCTGTAGTGATAAACCAGAAAATTCCAGATCAAACCATAAAAAATCGGCAGTCTGAGGATTGGTTAATTGTATTTCTGGCTTGCTCATAAATTAGACAAAGTTATGATAGTATTATATCGTATACAAGAACACAATTCCAGATACGGTAAAAGGATACTAACTTGTCGGACACAGAACACGAATTACGCTTAGTAGATATAGACCCGACGCAGCTTGAAGAGAAACTCATTAAGGCCGGCGCTACTTTTGTGGCCGATCATAAGCTTAGGCGCCACGTGTTTGACACCATTCCTGTTAATAATAACCGATGGGTTAGACTGCGGACAGATGGCAGCCAAACTACCCTGGCTGTTAAAGAAGTTGTTGATGAAACGGTTAGCGGTACTAAGGAATGGGAAACCGTGGTCGATGATTTTGACACAACAAAGCTAATACTAGAAAAAATGGGCCTGATTTCGCGCGGCTACCAAGAGAACAGCCGCAAGGAATTTCGTTTAGGCGAAGCGTCGATAACCATTGACCAATGGCCCAAACTACCTGTTATTCTGGAGGTAGAGGCTGACTCGGCCGAGGGCGTTGTGACGGCCATAAACAAACTTGATCTTAATCCTGATGATTTTACGGGCAAAAACATTGACCAACTATATAAAGACCGTGGCATTGACTTAGCTAATGAATCGGAGCTGTCTTTTAAATTGTAATTTTTTGGTTAGCCGTAAATCCGTAGTTGCTGAGCATCCAATGGATTCGTTGACGCGGCAGAATCGACGTGGCGGGGTCGTAGGCATGAACCTTATCAAGAGTCAGATTTAACTGGTATGGCGACTGTATTTTTTCGCCCAGTAGGCGAACAAAAAATTCTTCGATAAGAATATGTGACTTAGCAAGGAAGTCGCGATGTTTGTTCTTTGAGTCTAATAGTTCGTGATGAGTTTCTACAAAGAAGGCCAAGTAGTCAAGGTTAAATGGCGACAACTCGGCAACGACCACTCCTTCCTCATCTATCTGTTTAATCTTACCGTGCTTTCTTCGCTGTTCATTAAGCTCACAGACGTAGTTGCTAAAAACAAAACTTAAACTACGGGCCTCAAGCGTTGGTTTGAGCTGACCATACTGGTTATAGTGCATATCTCGTAAAATTGCTAAAGCTGCCTGATGGCGCTCCTCTACTTGACCGGCTTGTTGGCGGGCCTCAAATAGTTTAAGTAACCGCTCGGAACTAATTACAGGAATTAGGCCAGGCTCCATTTCTTTAAAGTAGCGGACGCCAAACGCTATGCTGGCAACCATTTCACTCTCGCGGTGGAATATATTACGATCTTGGGGGTTTCCTACGCTTCTAAATAATTCAGCAAATTTATCAAGGTAACCAAGTCTATCTATCAGGTCAAAAGTCCACATATGGTCGACAGTATCATGTACCATTAACGATATTTTTGATGAGTCAAAGCCGCTAATATGAGCTGTTTTGTGATTCTTTAAGAATTCTATAATTGGGAGTGGTCCGTCGTTAGCAATACGCGCCTGTTTAACTACATCACCGACTGACTTTGCGGGCAGCTTTAGCGTGACGCCATCTGTCCGGATTGTATCGATGGTGGCCGTGGCAGGGCCGTGAAACTGGTGGTGGTCGGCTCGTGCAAAAGCGCCGCCGATGGCTAGGCGATCGGCAACAGTACTGGCGACATCGGGGTCTTCTAGTCGAAGAATTGTATGTAGGGTGTCGTGGGCCGCCGCGAACTCATCTTGGTTGATAAGGGTAACCATTTCTTGCCCAGGTGTTGTTGGGCGTAGACCCTTGAGTCTATCGTAGGCTGCTTCGGGGTCATCTAGCAAGAACGCCCGAACGACTCGAGCGCCAAACTGGTTGCCAATTCTCTCGGCACTATGGCGTTGACCGCGTAGCGTTTGAATTTGCAATTCTCCGGCCTCGACGTCCGGTGGAGAATAGAGCGCTTCGATATGATTTAAGGCACGACTGATACGCTCTAGGCGGTAGACCTGGTCGTAGTTATCAAGCTCACGCGGCATTGTATCAAGAGAAAGCTGTTCGTAGTTCGGGTCTATCATTCTGGACTTCCTTGACTGGTAAGAGCTTGAATACCGGCTTGAAGCGATTCCATGGTGCTCGAGTCTACTGTTACGTCGGCAAACTCAATTACACGAGACAACGACAAATAGTTGCCAGAATCGTCGATTAGGTCGGCGCGTACAAAATCGTTAGTGTCCTGTTGAGCACCACTTCTGGCGCGTTCGGTTGCTCTTTGCAGACGAGTTGTTTGCTCGGCTACAATGGCAACAACTAAACCGCCGGCTTGTTTGATGCGCTCAGCTTCTTCCACAGCATAGATTCCACTTACAACAAGTGGACGTTCAGGCGTAAGGAGGGCGCGGTTAACTAAATGGTAGACACCGTGCTGCATTCTGATGAGCGTGCCAGCTGTCTTTAGGTTTTCACGACTATGCTCGCCAAGGCCAAAGTAATCTACAGCTTGGTGTACTTCTGTACTAAGTGACACGTGAGTATAGCCATACTCCTCCACCAGTATAGCGGCGCCAGTGTCTTTACCGCTCGCAATCCTACCACAAATACCAACCAGCTCAGGCACTAGCAAATCGCTAGGATTGGAATGCTTCGCGGATGGCATTTTGATCAATCTCGATTATCGTAACGCTAAAGCTTCGTCCATCCTCTACACTGTAAGTTGCCTGCTGGTCGGGCATGCAGCCTAAAACAGCTTCTCCTAGGGGTGACTTATAGCTGGTGCAGATATACTCGGCATCATCAATCATTTCAGGAATTTCACGGTAGGCTTCGAGGGCACCAACTAAATCAAGCACAACAAGGTCACCAAACATATCAATGTGCAGGCGGCTTCCTACACTAGCTACACGAGATGAAGGATCAGGATAGTCGATGTCCTCTGACTCTTCGAGCAACCTAAGAACGTGCCGTCCTCGTTCGGCCAGTTGCTTAGAGTCCGAAATGACAGCGTCAAAGGCCGAGTTGTCGTGCCAGCCATCACCACCTTCGGCGACTGCAGCTTCTTTGTCTAGGGCGAGTGCTTTCTGTCGTTGCTCATATTCGGCAAGACGTTCATGCAGAGCCACTCTTTCGTGTTTGAGCAGGTATCCCATAATGAACTTACTTTAACACAATAATAGGAATTGTAAACAGAGATAATGGGGATCTTAACTTGCTAAGCTTCTGTTCCGCGGTAGTTTTGGCGAGCAATGTCCAAAGCTTCGTCAGATAACTGAACGGCTGGAGTTTCGGTTTCACCGGTTTCAATGCCAGCCTCCACTACTACGTTAATTGTGGCAAAAAAATCTCTCATTGCCTCAATCCGTTTTTCGCTCAGTCCTTCGCTCTTAGGTTGTCCGTCCATCGTCTCTTCCCCTTCTTAACTTAGGTATATGTTAGCACATAAGTACTTAGAGCATTTCTTCGATGTAGTCGAGGTGGAACAGCCCCATGCCGTAGCGGTGGCGATCCTCTAAGTTGATGCCGCTGTGAGGCAGACTGCCGTCAGGTGCCATGTCGTAGTAGCCTTGCTCGGACCACATCTGTTTTGGCTCCGGCCCCTGACGTTCCAGTAGTACGGTGGTGTCACCGGGCTCGGTGTCAAATGTAAACTCCACCGGTCCGGGCGAACGGTCGATGACTTGGTGGATTTGCCAGCGTGTACGGGTGGGTTGAACAGCAAAGCCCAACCCGCTGACACCTTGGGTATCTTGATGCAACGGAAAAGCTTCGCTACCGACATTAATGGGGAAAGCCGCCTGGTTAAGGTCAACTGCACCGGGGTAGCGCTGTCGAATGGCCGGGTGTTCAAAGAATTGTCCATGCAGCCGGTTAACTTCTGTAAAGGCCTGCTTGGCAGTGCGCATGTGAACCGGAAAGCCCGGCAGGCGCGATTCAACCGGCTTGGCCTTAACAGTGTTATGTAGTGTACTATCGCTGGCTCCAGCTAGGGCCAGGCCTCGGGCTAAGGCGCGTCGGGGCAAAGCTAGGCGTCGAGAACGCTTGTAGGCGCAGGCAATACCGTTTAGGCCTTCCGGCGAGACGACATTCTTCATAACTACTACGCCTACCGAAAGCAATGTGCTAACGGCTGTGTCATCAACTGCTTCAAACGAAAGTTCGGCTGTTCTGTCTAGGGGCATTAAGTAAGTATGCAATAATATCCGGTACTAATCAAGTCTATGGATTGAACGAATCGAAAAGTTGGAGGGCATCAAACTCGTTGTAAGCGGCTTGCAGGTTTGGTGTTATGTGACCACCACCGGGTTCACCTTCTGGCGCTGAGGCGGTCAAAGTAGCGCCGGTAGCGCTAGCGAAACTAGCGCAGTTGGACCAGCCGATGACATCATCGTCGCGGGCCGCAAAAATCGAGATGTGGCTACCGATTCCACTAAAGCTGGCTGTGTTGCGGACGGGGTCAATCGATTGACTGGCGGTTGAAAAAGCCGCCCGATCGCCTGGTGTTGTGCCGTAGGCTGACGCCATAGAAGACGCGTAGTTGGGATAGGTGCCACCCCCAGGAATGGCTGTGCCTGATAAGTCCCAAATGTGCAGCAATGACAGTGCCGGTGACATCATATAAACTCCGCCGACTAATGATGGGTTGGCGGCCGCCCAGGCGGCGGCGTTGGTGCCACCCATGCTTGTGCCGTAAATATGTACTACGCTGTTTTGCAGGCCAAGGATGCTGCCAGCCCAGGTACGGGCGTCAGATATGGCGGTAGTGCCAGTGCCAGTTGGTCCCGACGACGGCGCCGATGAGCCAGTTGGGTGGCCCCAGTTTGCCCCGGTCCAAACCGTAATTACGGTGTAGCCAGCGGCCGTTAGAGCCTTACGTGACCATACGCCAATGGCTGGGTTCCAGGCTCCCGTGCCCGGCCAGCCCCCGCACTCAATAACTGGTGGTAAGCTTTTATTCTGGGTTCTGCCCCAGGCCGCTACTAGTCGGGTTGAACCCTGACCACCGGTAGCAGTGTAAAGCGGTGTGTGAGCGGTGTATAGCGTGGGCATCAGAGAGCCACTACGTCAATCCCTGCTGCTACCCCGAAGAGTGTTGGGAAGTTGTTTATGGTTACGTCGGCGGCGACACCCGACCTAGATATAAATATGGCAGCTTGAGCAGTATCGCCAGCCGTAAAGACGGTTGGAAGCATACCGTGTAGACCTAGCCAGCGCGCACTAGCTACGCTATTGGCGGTTATCTGGATACCAAGTGAAGTATAGCCGGCCGCATAGGTGCCAGCACCATTACGGTCCCATTTTACTAACAACACGGTGTCTGAACCGGTCGGGATTGTTCCTGTTAACTGTGGAACCATAAACCTAACTGGACGATTTGGTACGGTAAACTGAGCAGTGGTAAGTTCCGGTACTCTAACTTGGCTGCTGACGCCAACCGAAAGAGCGGGAATTGTGCCACTCGGCCAAGCCGATGCCAGAATCTGACCAGAAATGCCCGATACAGCTGGGGCAGCCGCCACCCAGGCGCCGGAAGATACTACATATACCGTTCCACCTTGGTCATCGGTGGCAAAATAGCGAACCCCGTTGCTTAATGAAGCCGCCGACGGGCGAGCCGCGAGGGTACCTACTCGTGTTCGGTCGGCCGCGACGCCAGTATTTTCTTTAGTACTTAATGAACCAGAAGACTTTAGCGTTCCGTCGCTATTAAGTTCAACCGACAAGAAGTCGTTAAGTACCGAACCCCACGTACCTTTATCTGATCCTGGAATTGGCAATCTAGCCATTCTCGCCCCTACTTATTATTACGCTTATGATATAGGGGTATGAGTAGATAGTCAAAAGATTAAAGAAGGCTAGACCGTTGGCATCGGTTCGTTATACTGGTAGGTATGAACAAAGACATCACCGCCTATAACGATCAGCAAACCGAACCAAACAAGGCCATCTGCCAGCAGCTGGCCGCGCAAATTATGTCTGCCATGCCCACTGCTAAGAATAAAATTTGGCATGGTGCGCCAGTTTGGTTTATAAACGATAACCCAATTGTTGGCTACGACGTCCTCAAAGACTGCGTTCGCCTGTTGTTTTGGAGTGGCCAGTCATTTGACGAGCCCGGTTTAAGTGCCGAGGGTAGTTTTAAGGCGGCCGAAGCCCGCTATACTCAAGCCGATCAGATCGATAGCGATAGCCTTCAGCGTTGGCTCGAGAAATCGCAAACCATTCAATGGGACTATAAGAACATTCGTAAACGCCGCGGCGAACTGGTGCGGCTTTAACGCTATGACTACAAAAATCGCATCCGGGGTGGTGCACACCGTGCCAGCCGACTTACGCAAAGCTCTGCTGGCCGACCAATCGGCCTTGGAGCGTTGGCAAGACTTGACGCCACTGGCTCGCAACGAGTGGATTTGCTGGAGTATTACCTGCAAAAAATCGGAAACCCGCCAAGACCACATCAAGCGAACTGTTACCGAGCTGCTAGAAGGCAAACGCCGCCCCTGCTGCTGGGTCGGCTGCATGCATCGCCAAAAGCTATAAGTAGGCAGCTGCTAAAATACCGATATCAAAAACTAGTATGTAGGTGCTTTGTGCGTAAAGGTGATGGCGTTGCACAGACTTACTTATTTTAGAGAGCGTAAAGAGGATAAATAAAATCGTTAAACATCCGGCATTAACTAATCTAGCCTTTGACGGAACGTTGCTAGATGCCGTTAGTATTAGTAGCATTGGCATGAATAGCAAGGCGGCCGTCCAGGCAAATAAGTCGTGGAGCTTGCCATTTTTACCGGTGACCGGTATCCAGGCAGCAGCCGTTAGGCCAATAGTAACGAGTAGGCTGCAGAAGGCAAATAAAGGTGAAAGGTCATACTGGTTTGCCAACCAGCCAATGGTGAATAAGGCAAACAATGTCATCGAAATTGTTTCGAAAATGGCCATCATCACATAAGACGATTTTTGGGCGGCGGCATGATGGCTGATTGACTTGGCCTTGTCGACCTCCCAGATAAGTAATAATAACGATATGGCAATCCAGCCAATCAAGAAACCAATTGGGCCTAATATTCTAAGCTCCACAGCTAATACCCCAGTTTCTTAAATAAACGTACGCCGGGTGGCACCTGTTGAAGGACGGTCTGCATGAATGTATTATAGCAAGACGTTGGCTAATGGGCTGCCGGAAGCATCTCACGATACCAACACAATAGAAGCAAACAATTGTAAATAGCTATTGATTGTAATATACTGTCGCAATCATGGCGTATTCCCCGTATCAACAAGAAGATTATGAAGTAGCCTGGCGCTTGGCCGAGGCAGCTTATTACCCCAGTGCCTACTCGCTTAGAGACAATGATGTTGATGCCCTAGGCGCCGATATAGGTTTGGCAATTGGCAGGGATGCTCTGATTCAGCGTTGGTACGTTAATAACGCACTTCGCGATGATGTGCTACCACCAAATAATGATGTACCGACACCTCGCGCTAGTTTACTAGACATGCCATATGATACAGATGAATATTATGAAGGTCTCGCCAACCGTCGGTTTGTGTTTGCCGGTGCTGGTGCCGCCTCGATTTTACTGGCCAGCTATCTTAAAATTCGTGGCGCATCACCTGATAATATTACAATGGTCGATCCAAGAGGAAGCCTAGGCGGTATGTGGCGCGAGCAGTGGGCCCAGAGCGGTGGATTTAATAACCCACGGGCATTAAAGTTTGGGCGCAAGGGTAAATTGGGAATTTCTGATCGTGAGGGTTGGCGTATGGAAACTTTTCTTCAAGGCGTGGCCGCGGTCCATCTATCTAATGTGCGTGTTCTTGCAGACGAGTTGGCTACTGCTAAACGGAAGCCACAGGGTAGCTGGCGTGCAATTACAAAGGAAGGCACCAAGCTAAAGAGTGATTATTTAGTTTTTGCTCAGGGAGCGACCGAACCACGCCCTATTGATGGCACACGCATGTGATCAAACCTAGACGATCTTGGCGAGTTGTCTTCCGACGAACTAATTATAGAACGTCACCAACGTAGTTTGTCCGAAGAAGAATTGTCCAACGGGCGTCCGATTGTGCTGCTTGGGTTAGGCAATAGTACTATTGCCATGTTGCGGCAGATCCATGAGTTTGAAGACCGAACTCTACAAACAGTTCCCTACGTGGTAGTCACTCACCATTCTAGACAGGCCGTTAAGAATCCGACTCGCTCGGTTGATGGTGATAGGCCGCTATTTAGGAATCCAGCCAAGAGCTATTTAACGGGAATTAGTGGTGATATCGATCGTGATGCTCAAACCTACTCGCGTATGCTGGCGCAAGAACTGGTTGTCACCGACGCACGAACTTTGATTTATGATGAGGCTGATCATACTCTGAATATTGGCGGCACAAGAATAAATATAAAGCTCCAGCAACCACACCTGTTTGCTTTAATTGGTTACCAACGCGACGGACGGTTATTTAATGAAATTGATGCGCTGATTGGTAAAAAGAGTGGCGAGCCGGCTATACGACCCTGCGATGGAGCGGTGGCTACCCTTAATGAAGGCTACCTCTCTAATGTTTTTGCAATCGGTGCAGTTGCTGCCAGCCGCCGAAACCCTAATGCGGCGGTTATTCCTGGAATTATGGCTCAAGTGCCGGGCACAGTAGCTACTATTGCATGCCGCCATATAATTGGCGTTTAGTAATATCAAAGTGGGCGCGGTACGGCTTCTATATAGATAACACCCTCTTTGTCGCGGTCTAGGTAACTATCTACTCTTAGGATCGAAAAACCAGCTTGTTCGATTTTTGATTTAATTACTGTTGGTGGATATAGAGCACGGTAAAACTTTATGCCTGCTTTAGTGGTGTGCCGTTCGGGTTGCTCTTCTTCAACAATTTGGTTGGTTGAAGAAACAAAGAAGACGGCGCCAAAAACGCCACCCGGTTTTGTTAGTCTGCAAATATTCTTAAGTACCTCATTGATGTCTGGGGGTGGAATATGAATAAGCGATCGGCAGGCCCAAACACCGTCGAATACGGGTGAAACATAGTCTTTGATGTTACCGTTTACGAGCTTAACCTGGTTTACGTTATTGCTGATCTGGTCAAGCATGGCCTGGCTGATATCAATGTTTGTGACGTTTAGGTGTTGTTGCAGAAAGTAATTGCATTCCGAAGTGGTGCCGCCAACGTTAAGGATGTTGGCGTCGGCCGAGAGCCGGCTACAGAAACTGTTAATCGCGCTGGAAAATTCTTGGGTAGAATCGTAGCTATTATGAAAGCCAGTGTCGACGTTGTCGTAATCTTCACGTACCAAGTCGTACTTCGTCATAAACTAGTTAGAATCCAGCGGGTCAAAATGTCTTAGCGTTAGAGCTACTTTTGAGTACATGTCTGTAAGGCTTTCAAAATCTACCATTACTAAGCCGCCGTCAAGTTCGCCGTGACCCTTGATATCGTAATCCTTATCGCCGCGTACCGTGACCGCCAATTCGTCTAGCGGCAAGCCATGACCACTGGGTAGTGTTCTTTGCTCCCAAGCGTCGCGACCACCGTCCGGTGACATTTCATAAGGTAGACCCAGCTTATTAAACGAGTCATGATACATAAAGGCAAAACGCAGACCACTCAGGACAGAAGCCGAAAAGTTAAAAGTAATGCCGGTTGTACGGCCCTCTTCAGCTTGTTCTAGAACTTGGCCGGCAAGGTCGCAGAACCGTTCCGCCCGCATTCTAAGTGTACAGAACTCCTGAAAATCTTCGTTGGAAGGTGGCTCTAGGCGACCATCGTAAAATCCATAAATCGGTGGTTCAACTATAGGCATGGTTAATAATAGACATTGATTATTGTTAAAAGCAAGCTCAAGCGATTACGGCTCTGGAACATAGTATGGAGACGAGGGGTCGACGATGCTGTCTTTGGTGGGATCGTCGTAGGCCTCACTAAATGCCTCCTGGATTTGTTCAACGGTTAATTCGGAAGACAAATCAACCACTTCGGCCAGGTCTTTGCTAACCCTAATTTCACGGGGGGTTATAGTGGCATCAATTCTAGACAATAAGTTTTCAAACTTCATAGCGTGATCATACAATAACTAAGTAAATTAGGAAAATGCTTGTGGCTAAGGCGGTACTACAAGCTGAAAATTTCTAGTAGTCTGCCGGTACATAAAGTATTCCTTAGGATGTTAGAATAAAGCCATGAAAGAATTGCACTTCACTACCCAAATAAAAGCCGCCAAGCAAAAAGTTTGGGACACTTTATGGCAAGATGCAACCTTGCGTGACTGGGCCGGCATGATTGATCCGGGGACATATATGGTTGGTGAGCTGAAAGAAGGAAATGAAGTTCAGTTTATCTCTGGTAACGGCTATGGCGTCACCAGCCTGGTCGAAAAACTTGTGACTGGTGAATTTTTGCAGTTGCGACACAGTGCCGACACTCAAGATAAAGGGAAACAAGAACGAGCCAAAGAATGGACTGGCGGAGCCGAAAGCTACACTCTAACCGAGCAAACCGGCAGCACCACATTGACGGTAGCCTTTGATGTTCCGCCCGAACAGGAAGACTACTTTACAGCCAACTACCCTAAGGCCATGGAACGAATCAAAGAACTGGCCGAGACTAAGTAAACAGAGCTACATGGCCCCTTGGGCATTCTGGTCGACCAGTCCGCCTACAACAACGGCCCAATAGATTTCTTGGTTATTCTTGTAGATCCACTCCTTAACAGTGTGACTAGCCATGTCGCCGCTTACGGTGCTTTTGTATGTTAACTCGCCTTTGGTGTATTCGGCCGGACCGCGGTAAGGGTTGTTAGGTCCGGGATGTTGCAGGGCTTCGCGCAAGAAGCCATAGACCTTGTCGGCTGGTTTGGTGGTTTGGCCATAGTAGACTTCCATAAACACAGGCTGTTCTTTATGGAATATGACCAGGCGGCCGCCGTAAGGTTCGCCACCAAAGAAATTGTCGTGCATACGATAATCGCCTTCGGCAAATTCGATGGTGCGGGATTTGTCGGCCTCCGTTTTAGTTTGCGCCGTGCCAGTGGCATGCGGCACATTGGCGCGAATTAGAAAAGCTTTTAGTTCCTCAATGTTTATAGCGTCGCTCATGCGGGAAGTATAGCAAAACTACTCTTAGTGTACTGTGCCGATTTTGGGTTACACGAGTACTTTTGATACTTCTGGTGTAACTTCTGGATAGGGCGGCGGTGCCATGAGCCCGTCTAACACGAGTTCAGTAAGTTGGGCGGCCACCACAGAAGCATCGTGTCTTACACGACGTTTTGCGCTTGAACCAGACCTGTCAGGAGTGGCAAATGGCGTACGATTAACTGAGTGTTTTGTTACGCCTTTGATGGCTCGATTATAGTAAAACGCATCAGCCACGGCTCTGCCGCCTTCCTTCTCTCTTGCGCCTTTGTAGAGGCTGACTCCTGCAGGAATGTCGGCAAATTCTGAGTATGAACCTAAAGCGGCTATATCGACAAATTCTGATGCACGATTGCCGGCAAAAAGGTTTGCTAATTTACTGGCTTGCTTACCGGTAAATACCCCTTCAGTGACGATTAGTGCTCGCGCGCTTGGCACCGTTTGGGGCGGTATAAAATTCGTGGGCAAGGTAATTGTGTCGCTAAGCTTAGACCCGCCAACAAATTTTACTTGCGGTCTTTCAAGGCCCAACTCTTCCCTAGTGTTGGCGGCAACTTTTCCTATTACCAAGCCAGGGATACGCCCAGAGGTGTCCTCGACTAATACAAAATCATAGTCGATGAACCTATTCAGAAGCTGATCGGTAAGAGACACAAATGCTTGGATCACATCATCTCTATCAAAAGGCTCTGCGAGCTCTTGCGTTCGAATTCTTTCCATACAATTTAACTGATCAGAAAAAGGAGTAGACATAAACGATATAATAAAACATTTAGATAACAGAGTCAATTTTCTGAATAAGTGGTTGTTTGAGTTTGTAGCCGATGGATCGTTTGCGGGCTTGCATCTCGTGCAGCGAAAACATGTAGCCGGCATACAACCCAAACAGTGCGGTTATGAAAAGTATCATAACTTTGAATACGATCACATCAGACTGGTTGGTAAGGCCCAGCGCGATACCAGCGCCAACGCCAACAACTTGAGTTAGATAGCCGATTAACAGGCGCGGATCTTTACGTTGGATTTGGGCAGCATGTTCAATTTCGTGGACCAGGGTGTGATTGATGGTTTTGTAGGTCGGGCCAGTAAAGTAGAGCCGGCGGCTCAAGCGAATAACACTACCAGTTGGCTTTAAGCGTGGGTAGCGCAGCCGCGACAAGTATTTTGGCCAAACCGAACCGAGAATGGTGATGTGGCGATGATTGTCTATGTAGAGTGTTGTATTGGCAATGGTTTTTTCTGAAAGGCCAAGCGAGGCCATAACGTCAACCACTCCTTCTAGATCGACCTTTATGTCACGTGGGCTATCTATGATTAGGGCTGGTAGTGGTGTAGACGGTTCTTTTAGCTTGCGCATTCGGGCAGTATAACAAATACGCTGTCTAGGCGGGAAAATCAATTAGTACTGGCACGCCAGGATCGATTGATCCACCCTGGCATTCTAGGTTCGTAACGGGAAACAGTATTCGGCTATCAGCTAGCACACGAACGTAACCTGTTGGCTCGATAACGGTGGCTGCGCGGCCAAGCATAACTGCTCCACGATGCTCTTCGTTAATGGCAGAATCAAGCGCTTCAACCATTTTTAGTTGAGACAGATTGACGCTGGGGTCGGGTTCTTCAACCAGGTCTGAGTTCAATATTAAAGCATTGGCAAAATTAGGGAGCTCGCGCGCTGACAAAGAATGTGCTGCTGGAGCTGCACACCCGGCGCAACTAACACAGGCGGTTTGGTCTGTTTGTGAGGCAGTAACTTCTAGTCCACAGGCCTTACCAAGAGCTTGACTGCACTTGGCACGCATGAAGGTCGTGAAGCGTTGTACGTTCTCGTTATCCAGAACCGTCGCCTGGCTTCGTGATAGATGTAGGTCACTTATGAGCTCTGACATAAAGCTAATAATATAATAAAAAAGAAGAAAAGTAAATTGACGTTGTTGCTGTCGCAGAGCCAATTAATTGAGAACGATTAGCGCAATTAAACCAGATTCTTGTGGCGATAGCCTTTGCCATTTATCTTTGGCCTCTACATTGTGACGGGGGTGTTGGTATGGAACATTTTTGTACGCCCGGGCATTATATATCAACCATAAGTCAATTGACTGCTGCGGGCTTTCATCGCTCTTAGGTTTATATTTATGAAAACCTTCCAGTATATGCTCAACTGCGTGTTGGTCATAGGGAGCCGCAAAAATAGTATTTGGCTCGTCCGAGTTGCTGTATTCACTGCCGTTTTCTTTTATAAGCGCAATTAGCTCGGACTTGGTGATGCTGTGCTTACCTGACTGCACGCCACGAACCAGCATTGTTTTTGGACCCTTTAACTCACTAATTTTGTTTGAAATAATTTGAGCTAAGTCTTTGAGAGTAATTGGTGCCTTGCCGTGAGGCTCTGTATATGGATTGGTCGAGCCATCGAATCTATAGGCGCTAATATGCAATTGGATAACTTGGACATTCATGGCTATATCATAACAAAACGTCTACTGGGCTATACAGACTCTGGTCATACTCATAAAACCAGGCCCAGACTTGATCGCCGTACGAAAAATGCCACCACTCAGGTTTGCAGCTAGCCAAGCCGGCGTTGAGCATGGCGGCTACCAGCATGAGGCGATTGTCTTTTTGTTCCTTGGTTAGGTCCGGATAGTACAAGAATGATTTTTCGCTATCGTCATTGAGCGTGCTGCCAAAGTCGAGTAACTTGCCTTCTTTGGTGTCCATCACTTCAACATCAACGGCCGCTCCACAAACGTGTGGTGGCAGTGTCAGGTCGGGGTCACTTACGAATGTTCGGGCGTGTTCCAGGGCTTCTTTATCAGAAGCTCCGGGGTAGTCGATTTTATAGTCGTCGGCACAGTCGATCAAGATTCTTCTTTGAACTTCAATTGGGCGATGTCCGGCTCGAACGACCAGACGATAATTATTTGGAAGAGATTGGGCGGCTGTTTGGAGTCTGGTTGCTAGCTCTGTGCGCACATAAACGCCGTCGTACTCTGGGTGATCGGCAATATAGTCGCGGTAGCGCTCGCCTTCCCAGTCCCCATCAACCGTCCAGCAAGGTTCAACAAGAATTTTTTCACTGTCCTCAAGCTTTACTAACGGATCATCTTGCCCAGCGGATTGGTATTTTGAAAAATCAATTCTTTCCTGGCTTTTCGAGCGTTCAATTTTTTCTTCGATGGTCATAGGTTAAGTATAGCTTACGAGATATAAAAGAATAGGAGTGGTCAGAAGTTCGTGCCATTATCACGAAACTGTGTAGTAGAATGTAGCTAATATGACTAAACACAAATACGATAACCGTTAATGAAACAGCCAAAGTATGACGTGATTATTGTGTTGGGGTGGGATGTTTATCAAGATGGAAGTCTCCCTAAAGAATCTATAAACCGTGCTAAAAAAGCAGCTGAGCTTTATAAATCCGAAAACGCCGAACAAATTATTTTTACGGGCAAGGTCTCTTATTCGCATAACTACCAGCCCATAATTACGGAAGCAAAATCAATGTCGGATATAGCAATACAAAGTGGCGTACCCGAAGCGGCAATAATATTGGAAGAACGAGCCAGAGATACCGAAGAGAATGCAGAATATTCAAAGCTAATCGTCGATAAAAATCACTGGCGTAAATTATTGTTTGTCACAGGAAAATTTCAAATCGAAAGACAGCGATATATCTGCCAAAAGATATTTGGTGATGACTATGACATTAGTTTTATCGTTTCAGAAAATGGACTAAGCCAAGAAGAGCTAGAGAGCGAGATAAGAGCCGAGTCAGACAAGTGGCAAAAGTACAAAGAGAAGGAGTTATAGATAACAAACTTTCAGACACTGGAATGCTCTATCTTTTCGGCAATCCATAAAGTGTAAATGTGGTGCGAACATACAGCCAGATAAACAGGCTTTAGCTATAACTCTGCTAACGTAAACTTCATGAAGTTTTTGACTTCTCTTTCGTCGCCCATCTGCTTGCCATGTTCCCATTGTTCGGCGCGCTCAATCAAATCTTTCCATTGGGGGTATGCTTCTTTGGTCCATTGGGATGCAGCCTTCTTGGATGCCATATTGTCGTTCTTGGCCCTGTGAAGTATTCGACACATGGTTAGCACGGCATAGTTCTTAAGGTGCTCGCTGTCATAAAGTGGTTGCTTAAAGGCCTTAGGGTCTTCGATTTTAGGTGTCCAGTCCTCGAGCATGTCTTTCTTGGAAGCTTGGCGAACCTTATCAATAGTGACTCTAGGCAGAATAGTATCGAGAGGTTCTCCAAGTATAAGTTTCCCGCACTCCTGAAGAGCGTACAGATTAATCACCCACTCATTACCGTATGCACAGCGCACAACCCGGCCACCATTAACATAAGGTCGTTCAGCTTTTGGATTATCAGTACTCGACAGCATTGCCTTTGTTATGTATGAACCCTCGAGGCTTTTAGCCCAGTGAGGAACTTGCTCGGCTATTTTTGAATGCAGAACCTCGATCTTGGTAAATTGTTCGTCAGTGAGTTGGCTATTCAGAACCGCTAGAAAATCTATATCACTACTGCCACTGTTAAAGCCCCCATAGGTAAGTGATCCTGTAAGATAAAGCCCGACTAAGTTATCTCCAAGCAGGCTTTGCAGCCCGGTAGATAACAAGTCTAGGACTTTGTTGACATCGTTGTATTCAGTTAGCTGTTGCATAATTTTTCTATTTGCACTGGCTTTGTTGTTGGGCAATCTGAAGTATGGCCAGAACGATGTCGCTTTGTAGAATGAAATCATGACCAACTTTTCGTGACACATCAATGCCGATCCACATCGCTGGTGCCCCGTAATCTATCTCGATGGCTATCGAGTTTTTCTTTGTCTTGGTGAGCTCGCGATTGGCAGCTAGTTTATGTTGTAAGCCGGTTCTATCAAGAGGCTTCTCGCCCTGTTTCCAGATGACCGCTGTGCCTGCTTCGTCCCAGTAATTTACGACAAGCTCAACGGCTCGATCGATATTTCTGTCTAGGTACATATTGGGATTGTCAAACAGCGCTTTACCAGCCTTCCGCAATAGTTCCTCCGGCCCCTTGGTTTTGGCAGCAAGGCGGAGTAATTTTTGAACGAATTCGGGTGCCGACAAACCTTTTAGTTGATCGGGGTCATATTTAAAGCCAATAAAGAATTGATGATCTTCTGCAAAGTTAAAAAAGAACTCAATTGCTACATCAGTTTGAGCTGACAGGTCTAGATGTGGGTTATCTTGGGATTTCAGCTCGGCTAAGTCAAGCTTTATAGAGTTTTGCCAGTCGTAGCCGTTGGCTATCTGTATATGAGTAAAAAGCGGGTCTAGGCTTTCGATGTAAGTAATAAGCTGGTTCATCGCTATTTTTGACCCTTTGCGTAGGGGCTTTCGTTTTCTTCGACAAAGCGGACGTGACGCTCATTCTCTTCTTTCCAGGCTGGCGATACGGTGAGGACCATTTCCATGGTTCCAAAATAGTGAATCCGCGTGTTGGGTGGGATGACCACTAAATCGGTGGCCTCAACTTCTACTGGCTCGTCATCAAGATAAAAAGTTCCATGTCCTTTGATGATGTAGTAGGTAAAGGCACTCTTGGTGTCGTAAAACTCTTGGAAGTGGCCTTTCTTGACCGAAACATGGCAGACGTTTGCCGACGGCTCACTTTGGCCGTAAATAGTTAGGTCGATGCCATGCTTATTGAACTTATCGGCTTCCTTGGCGGTGTACTTATATTTCTTCATGGGTGTTCCTGAATTAGATTTTGTTAAAGCGCGGGACGGTTTTACCTTCCCATTCTACGTTTTCTAGCCAGACACGCAAAGGTCGTATAAACGTCAGTTTTTCGCCGTATTGCGCTTGATAAATTACACAAAGTTCTTCGTTGGCTTCAATAAAACCCAGCCCAACAACCAGATAGACTTTGTCTTTACTCTTGTGGTGCCAGTATTTTGCGCCAACCGTAATCTTTGACCTAGCCGCTTCGATTTCTTTAGCAAGTTCAAGCTGTTCTTTATGTGTTTTGCCCATAGTCGTTACTTTACATTAAACTTTAGCCGCTCGACAACTTCCCACTGATAGTATGGCGGGGTTTGGCGCTGACTTTTCTAAAGCCATAATGCAGCCAACAGCTCCTGATGTCTCGACACCAGGTTGATTTATAATGAAAGCGTGGTTCAAAAATCCATACCCCAACCAAGGCTAAAACTGCCCCCAAAGGTACCCCTCGTGCTCTTTATGGTCGGAATCTGTTTGCTCATAAGTGGACTAATTTTGTTTACAAGCGAAAACAATACAGCTACACCACAAAATTTTACTGCCGCGACGGCGGCTCCAGAAACAGCCAAGCCCAGCTCTAACGAAGTCGCTGACCACCAGGTTGCCGCCGATTTGCCGCGGATTATTGCGATCCCCAGCAACAATGTTAATGCCCGTGTCATGGCGGTTGGAACAGATAAACTAAATCGAATTGCATCGCCAATCAATGTCCACGATGTTGGTTGGTTTAATCAGAGTAGTAAGCCGGGGCAGCTCGGTGTAATGGTTATGAATGGTCATGTTAGCAGTTCGTCTACTCCCGGCGTTTTTTATGACTTAAAAAACCTTAAGATTGGCGACAAAGTATATGTCGAACAAGGCGACGGAAGCCGGCATAGTTTTTTGGTAAAAGAAAAGGTGACCTACGACTACGATAAGGTGGACATGCTCAAAGTGCTACGCCCGATAAATAGCGACAAGCCGGGGCTTAATTTGATCACCTGCACGGGCAAGCTGATAAAAGGCAGCCACGAATTTGATAAGCGAGTGGTCATATTCGCCGAACAATACTAAATTTAGGCCTGGGGTTTGGAGCCGACTTTGCGGTTTTTTACGAGCAAGCTACCGCCTACAAAAGTAAGTATCAGACCGCCGGTCAAGAAGACTGGAGCTAGTAGACTACCGCTAGAACCGTAACCACTACTCGATACGCCAATCAAACTTACCGTTACGGTTCCGCTGGAGCAGAGGCTGGCACTGCTTTGCGAACAGACTTGGTAATTAAAACTGTCGGTGGTGGCCGCCGAGACTTTGGGAAAGAATATATTGCCGATGGTGCTCAACCAGTTGCGGCTGACGCTGACGGCCGTGTAATTGTAGGTGATTACGCCAGTCGTTAAATTGACAGCTGTGGTGCCGCTGCTGGGCGTACTGGTGACGGTGACGGTACTGTTGTCGATGCCGGCGCCGTAAGGGTCCGAAAACATGGCGGGTACATCAATGGTGGCTACTTTGTTGACGAGCTGAACGGTGGGATTGGTGTTGCTAGATGTAGGGCCTAAGGTAAGGCTTTGTAGTTCAGCAAAGCCGATTGTCTGAGAGTCGATTAATTTGGTAGGGTTCGAGCCATCACTGTCCATTCGGTACAGCTTGTATAGGCCAAAACCGTTACTCTCGCTTAGGTAATATATCTTGGTGCCGTCTGGTGAGTAGGTTGGCGAAACGTCGTATTCGGTGTGGGTAGTCATTCTGGTCTGGCTACTGCCGTCAGCATTCATGCGGTACACTTCGTACAAGTAGGTATTGTCTATAAAGCGTGAGTAAACAATCTTGCTGCCGTCTGGTGACCAGCGGGGTTCTTGCTCGTGAGCCGAGGTATTAGCCAGAGCGGTTTTGTTGCTGCCGTCCGGATTCATCACGTAAATATCGACGCCGTTACCACCGGCGGTTTTTTGGTAGACAATCTTAGTGCCGTCGGGCGACCAGGAGGGGTTTTCGTTGTCTAACGCCTCATTGGTTAGCTGTACCCTGCCGCTGCCATCGGCGTTGACGGTACAGATCTGCTGGCTGCCGCTATTACAGACGTAGACCACTTTGCTGCCGTCGGGCGACCAGGAGGGGTGGGAATCACTACTGCTTCCGCCTAGTATCTTGACGTTATTGGTGCCGTCAATGTTAGCTATATGCAAATCAAAGTCGGCACCGTTAAAGTTGTCAAAAACCAACTTTGTGCCATTTGGAGATGGACTGAGGTGGTCGGTAGCGCTAGTTAGTACGGTCTGGGCATTACTACCATCTAGATTAGCCTTTTTAATAATGCCAAACTCGTCAGAATAATAGACTTTTCCGTTTGCTCCCGGAAAGGTGCTGGCTTGGGCTTGTGGTGCTCGTACTGCTGCAAGGGCAAGTAGTAGTACACCCGCTATTAGCAGCAGGGGCACCCTCTTTAACCAAGCTATTGTACTTTTATCCACCATTAAAGTTACCTAAGCATAAGTGTAGAGCAAATCCCGCCAACGGTCTAGCGCCTAAACGGCTAAGTGTCATAGACTTGTGTATGAATTAATTTGATTCGTCTGGGTAGCCAAGTGAGTTACGTAGCTTTGGTCCAACCAATGCGCTGGCCATAAAGAATGCGCCTATGAGGATACTCAGCCATAACGTACCTGCAGTTAAGACTTGATCTGTGCTGGCTGCCCAGTAACACAGAAAGCCAACCGGAAGGTAGATAACGGTTGCGGTGATGCACCCAGGATTGAGGCGTTTCGCGAGTATTGATGGAAGAATATGAAATAGAGTCGCATCTATTATATTAAGAGCTGCAAATGATAAGCCAAAGGCCACAAATTGCCAACCCACCATAGCTGTCGATATGCCAACTATAAAAAGTGCCGCATTGGTTACGTAAAAATCTTGCCAATAGAAACTGACGCCTAACTTTTTACCCATCACAGATGTTGCCCAACCCTGCCATCCAAGCGCATGTTCTTCCATTACATGTAAAGCACTAGCCGCTACCAAAACCCACAATATCCATTCGTGCATGACCACTCCCATGAATAGTTTTAATGATCTATAGGCTTAATTATATGCTCACAAAATAATAAATCCAATGACTCTAATAGCTACTGGATACATCGTCAAATGGATAATTTGGCTCCCACTAGTGGACGTAATTTGGAACCATATTACGGCTTAGCTTTCTATTTTTTGAGTCCAAAGAAGTCTATGATGCTGGTCGGGCTAACCCGGTATGAAGTATCGCCTTCGTAAAAGCCATAGGCGGCAATCATTTTGGGGATCAACGCGGAGAATGAGAGCGTCTTTCCGTCGGTTAATCTTTGCGCGCATACATCGTAAGAAGCACCGTGACCTTCATCGCCGAACGGACTTGTTTGGGAGCCCATCCAACGTGTGACGTCTATTAGGTAGGTTTTGCCAGCCATTGTAACCGGGCTAACCCCTTCACCGATCAATCCTTGGTCTACTAGGACGCATAGTTTCTGTAATGGTTCCGCCACCATCTCGTGAGTTAGCCCAGCATTAGCTACCGTATCGTTGTCCTCTACTAGTCGATCGACCAGTGATTCATTGGCACCAAGGAACCCGGCAATTGATAAGCTTGATGGACGCATTCTTTCTTCGAGTTCGGCGATCGAAATTCCATTAATTGATTCGAGTTTACTGAGTCGTTCACTAGAGTTGCCGAGTGCATCGAGTTTTGAAAACAATGGCTTACCATCGTTAAATTCTGCAGTGGTAAGCTCACGTTTTAGGACAATGTTCCTTATGCTGAAACTACCCAGTTCATAGCTCAATAACCCGGGTACTTCAGCAAAAAGAGCTTTTTCTGGGTGATCGCTAACTGGGCCTGCCAGGACGGTGCCTAGCTTGCCAAAAACCGAGTTACGCGCAATAGCTTCGCTAACGAAGTTCGATCCAGGAGTTCGGACTGATCTAAACAGCGGGCCAAGATCAAGAAGATCACTATAATGAGGCTTATTGCCGTTCCACTGCAGTAAAAAATCATCATATTGCCCTGAAACTTTAACGAGACATGGTTCGTCTGTGTCGGCAACTACCCTGAGGAGCCCTGCTGTTTCTGCCCCTTTAATTGCGCCCAACATGCCGTGGCTGCCACCTTTCGCGTCAATACGGTCGGAGTGTTGTCCGTGAATAGTTGCATGGCCTAATCTTTCCCAAAAGCTAAATTGAATTCCTTGTTCGTCCGAGGCGATACCAATCAGTGCGGGTCCTTGTAGAGCGTCCTCTGAAGAGTAACGGGGTTGATCGGTAAGATCTATTAGATCAATTGCGGGTTCGTTCGGTGATCCACTGGTTATGCTGTCTAGCGTTTCCAGACGATACAGGGATTCAACTTGGCTTTCGCTGAGTCGTGGATTTGCTACTAAGTCACGGGGCTTCCTGAAGTAATCAACGGGTAGAACCTCAATGTTATCCGGACTAGACACGATATTCATGATAGTATAATAACACAAAATAGATTATTTGTAAATACTTGGCTCCTCCTATTTGACTGGTTTGCGGAACTTTAGCGACGAATCTTCACGTTTGGTTTGCGATATTTCGTTAATCAAATATTTGACTTTTAGAATGTATACTGTACAATATTTTACATGGATGACAAGTTAGCACAGTATTATAGGGTGTTATCTAATCCCGTACGTCTACGGGTGTTTATGCATATTGCCGATAAGTCGGCCGGCTTTGCTCCAACCACTAAAGAAGAAAGCTGCATTTCTGAAATCTCCCGGACTGTCGGTATCCCGCAACCAACTGCCTCAAACCACGTTAAGGCTCTGAAAAAAGTTGGTTTGGTTAAATCTACTAGTGTTGGTACGCGTTGTTATCATTACGTAACCAAAGACGCCGCCACGTACTTGCTTGACCAAACCAAGTATATTTACGACCAGGCTCACAGGAATCCGTACTAGCTATGGGAAATGTCAAAAAGCTACAAACGATTCGTCTGATTGGCGGTATGACGTTCTACACGCCAATCTTTACGCTCTTTTTGTTGCAACAGAACATGCAGCTCGGTTTTATTGTGGCGGCGCAAACCCTCTTTACAGTGGGTATGTTAGTCAGCACGGTCCCAACGGGTATTTTGGCCGATCGCTGGGGTCAAAAGCGAGTTATTTTACTCGGTATGCTACTCGATATGTTGCCGATAATTGCCCTTGCTGTGTTTCGCTCACCAACTGCCCTCCTGGCTTTTTTTGCTGTGCGCGGGGTGGCTATTGGTGCCCGTGACGGTGCCGACGAAGCGCTTCTCTATGACAGTTATGTAGAAGAAAACGGGACGAGTAAAGGCTATAATCGCGCTTTTGGCAAAATGCTGTCTAATGACACACTTGGTTTTGTGATTGCAACAGCGGTTGCCGGTTTTGGCGTGCAGTTCTTTGGCGCCAGCTCATATATTCCGCTTATTCTCGTCACTGCTCTTGCGACCTTCGTCAGCATGCTGCTAGGCTTTACACTTCGTGTTTGCAAACATCACACTGAGCATCCCAGCAAGGCAAAATTTCTAGATCAAATAAAGTCAGGTATGAAGGTTGTAAAGACAAACCATACTATTAAAGCGCTGACGATCTTTGGATTATTAACACTGAGTGGTGAATATTTTCTTCGACAGACATATCAACCTCAGTTTGAGCAGGCGGCAGTACCGGCAATATTCCTGGGACTCGCCTTATCGGCTGGTAACTTGCTTAACTTTATAACTATGCGCAACGTGCACAGACTCGAGAAGTACTTCACCGTCGACAAGCTGTTACTTTTGATTACCCTAGCTTTAGGTGTGGCCTATGTACTGCTTGGTTTTTCTCGTTCGGCCTGGGCTGTTGTCGTAGTATTTATGTTGATTCAGGGATTGCTAAACACACAACAGCCGATTATATCCGACTATGTAAACCAGCAAATCGAATCGGGTCGGCGCAGCACGACCCTCTCAGCCATTTCTTTTGTGCAGAACATGGGTCAAGTTATAGCACGCGTACTGCTGGGTATCTCGATTGGTGCCATAGGTCTGGGACATACCTACATAGCCCAAGGTATTTATCTCATCCTTGGTGGCATTATTGGTGTATGGTACATACGGAGTTGCGGCTGTATATACAAGATTAAACATAAGGAGAATACCAGTCCGGCGGTTACCGCCCAGCTGGCAAATTAATACTATGAAAGTTATGATTTTAGTCGGTTCGGCCGACGCTACGTCCCACTCACTCGGTTTAGGAAAAGCAATTGAGGCAAAGCTTAAAGCACTTGGAGCTACTGTCGAGTTTATTAATCTGGTTGAGTATGGTTTGCCCCTATATGATCGCCGAATTGAGCGCGCTGAATCACAGGACGAAACAACTAAAGTATTTCTGCAAAAGAGTCTCGAGATGGATGCCTTTGTCTGGCTTACCCCCATCTATCACAACAGCTTTAGTTCGATGCTTAAGAACGCCTTAGACTGGCATCACAGTACCAAGTTTCCGGGCAAGGTTGTTGGGCTGGCTAGTAATGGTGGCCATCGTAGCCCGCAAGCAGTCGATCAATTAATGATTGTTGCGCGTTCACAAGGGTTAGTGACTATACCGACTCGCATTTGCACGGATGAAAGCGATTATAATGAGCAGTTCGAGATCACCGACAACAACATTATTGAGCGTGTAGATCGATTTAGTCACGAGCTCGTAGACTTCGTGAATAAGCACACAGTAGCTAGTTGATCATTTCGGTGATGCGAAGGTAGTAGTTGTCTGGTACAACAATGCGAAAATCCCTAACACCCCATGACTTGTGTTTGATTGGTGTTAATTTAAGACCAGGGAAATTTTTAGCTTTGGTGTAGGTCTCGTCAAGATCGTCAACCACAAAGCATGATTCGATACCGATACCATTAGTGTTCTTATCTATTTTGTTATAAAAATGGTAGTCCGGCTTCTGGCTTTTGGCTTCGCCATCCAGTAGAATCTTATCGTTTCCGCGTGTCAGTTGGACGAAAGTACCATCATCCCTGTCGACGCTAAAGCCAAGTACATCGCAAAAAAGCTTTTTGTAATAATCCATGTCATCAACGAAGTACTCGATAAACATTGTGTGTTGACTCATGCTGTGGATTATAACAAAAAAGAAGCCTTTCGACTGCTTTGAATGCCGCTAACGGACGTGCTTAGAACTTGGCTCCCGGGGTCGGGCAACCACGCAGCTGCGCTTGTGCTCGGAGCAAGATTCCTGCGCGCAAGCTGGCTGACCGAACCGGGGCTGCGCCCTATCGGTTCTTGCTCCTACCCTAGAAAGTAAAAAACCAGGCCACAACCATTCGGTTATGTTCTGGTTTTTTGGCTCCCGGGGTCGGACTCGAACCGACAACCTCGAAGTTAACAGCTTCTTGCTCCACCATTGAGCTACCCGGGAATAGTTTAACCGTTAAAGAACCTGCTTATTCTACCGATTTACTCTGTAAAAGTAAATAACCCCGCTTGTCAGCTTGGTTGGCTAGTGGCCGAGCTGGCGGATGTCGCGGGCTTGGTCGCGGGCTTTGATGGTTTGGCGCTTGTCGTGCAGCTTTTTGCCCTTACCGGCACTGATGCGTAGCTTGATGTAACGGCCGTGTGTCAGGATTTCTAAAGGAATAATGCTCTGGCCTTGGTCTTTGGCGGCCAGTAGCTCGGCGATCTCGCGCTTTTTGGCGAGTAGCTTGCGGCTGCGCGTTTGCTCGTTCTCTTCTAGGGCTACGCCGGGGACACTGGTGATAGTGGCGTTTAAGAGCCACAGCTCACCGTCTTTGGCCACTACGTAGGCGCCTTTAAGGTGGCCGTGACCCATGCGTAGGGCTTTGGTTTCGCGGCCATTAAGTTGAATGCCGACCACCAAAGAATCGCCCAGATCGTAATCGAAGCGGGCGCGACGGTTCTGAATACTACCGCTGGCGGTCTTTTTCTTCTTCATAAGCACTATTGTAACGGATAACGCTCGTTAGACATAGCCCTTATTTGGTGTTATAATTGCGTATCATGAATATTGCCGACTCTACAGCCGAACGACTTGAAGGCTACGGCGTGTTTTCGCCCGACGCAGTTGATGCGGTGGCCGAATTTGCCGACTTTCAAGCTAGCTTTAAGACTTACCAGGAATTTTTGGCCAGCCAAGGCATCACCGAAGATATGCTTGAGCAGAAAGGGTTGCCTTACATCGACATCCGTCCAACTGAACACGATCCGGCTGAAGCACTGGCGATACACTTACCCATGGCTAATCCGCTCGATGCAAATCAGTTGTACGCCATTGCAACCATCGCCGGTACCAACCCAAATAAGCGTGTTGTTGCCTTTGCCAACCCCAGTGGCCCAGGTTACGACGGTAATTGGCTAATGCACTCCGAGCGACACAAGGTAGTCCGTGGTAATGGGCGACCACTAGTAGCGCCGCTCGACCACTATTTAAGCCAGGCTGGCATTGATACGGTTGACCACTACGGCTACTCCTATGGTGTCGAAAAAGCATTAGCTGCTAGCATGGGACATGCCAGTGTAAAAAGTCTTATTCTATTGGAGCCGGCTTCGGTGGAGTCTCGTAACTTAGTTTCGCTTGGTTTGGCATTTGCTAAGTCGGCCGGACGGCTCGAAGAGTATGTGCAGGCTTGCAACTTGCCAACCTTTGAAGATGCCCGCGAAGACTCGGTGGGTGCTCTGAGCTACAACATCGGACTAGCTCGCCTAACTAACCTGGCGATTGCGCGCTATATTGGCCAGGGGCGTTTCTTTGCTAATTATCGGCAAGCTTTGTTGGCTAACCATAATGCCAGTGCCACGGTGGCATGGGGTAGCGAGTCGGAATTAGCCAGTGACGACATACTCAGTTCGACCTTAGATAAACCTGGCTATAGACAGCGTAGCAATACCCTGCGACTAGTTGGTCATGGTCACGCCGTAGCTAACGATATTCACGTTCAAGCCGCTGTTGTGCTTGAAGGCTTAGCCGCCTAGCCTACAGATAGGCGTTTGTTATCTGGGTGTCTTGAATCTCTTGGCGGACGGTGTCCCACAGGCTGGGGTCGTTTAGTTTGGTTTTGCGCCAATACCACCATTCGGCGCCCCATAGGTCGATTGTCTTCATGCCGGTGGCCTTGCCGTATTCAATCCGGTCACGCAGGCGTTCGGCATTCATCGACTTGTTCTGTTCTTCAATTGGCGCCGTCGGCATTAGGTAGCCTTCGGGCAGCCAAGCTTCAGCCTGGAGTTCGTGGATGATCATATCCTTACCGGTTACAATCTGGCCAGCACCAGCCAAAAAGCCGTAAAACCAGGCCGGGAATGGATATTCAAAATAACGCTTGGTAATGTTCTTGTCCCAAACCCGCTTGTAGACCGACACACCAAATTTATCGGGCGTCGGTTGCCCAACTGGCAAGCCCAGGGCGTTGTTACTGCGCGTAATGATGACTGGAGTGTTGGTGTCGAGCTGTTTAACCAAGTTGAATTCTTTAATGAGACGGTTACGATCAAAGTCGGTACATTCGCCAAAGGCCTTTAAGAAGAACTCGTTCTCGAGCTGGTAGGTTTGCA
The DNA here is from genome assembly GCA_030916945.1 of Patescibacteria group bacterium. Classification (GTDB taxonomy): domain Bacteria; phylum Patescibacteriota; class Saccharimonadia; order Saccharimonadales; family JAUPVS01; genus JAUPVS01. Next base: position 24,892 of record JAUPVS010000003.1, on the reverse strand, counting down.
GGGCGGGACTGTCCTTGTAGCGCTCAACTACTTTTTGAATGAAGGTCATTAATGCGGGTTCCCATTTGTCTTTGGGTGCGTAGCGCGCCCAAGTAGGCATGTGGCATTCTGGCCAACGCGGCTGGCGCAAGCCGAGCGATAGCGACACCTTGGCACCGCTTTCTTCGGCCATCTTCATCTGCCAGTCCAGGTCGCTAAAGTCGTAGACGCCCGGTGTTTCTTCGATCTCTTCCCAATAGCTAACCAGCCTAAAGTGGCGCATACCCATGTCGTAGTTGAGAGCTTTAAAGGTTTCTTTGGCGTCTAAGCCGTAATACTCGGCATAGGTCGAAATAAAGGTCGTGCCCAACTGCACCTGTTCTTTACTGTGGATGGCCATATACCAACGGGCGATGCCATACATGGTGCCAACCCAAAGCATCAACAGTACAGCCAGGATAATCAGTATCTTATGGAATAGTTTGCGTTCGCGGAACCAGTAGCGCGGCTTTTCGAGTTTTAGCTTTTCGAGGTGATGAATTAGCCGGGTGCGCTGGCGAGCTTCGTTACTACCCCAGTGCCGTTTGTAAAACGGCGGACGGCGCTTCTTGCTGGTGGTACGTTTTGGATTCTTCTTTGCTTGGGGCATTTGATACTATTATATGAGTTTTATGACAAAAAAAGCATTAACGGTATCTATAGTTATACCAGCTTACAACGAAGAACACCATCTTAAACGCTGCCTGCATGCGATTGCCAAACAGACTGATATGCCCGATGAAGTCCTGGTTGTAAATAACAACTCCACCGACGCTACTGTTAAGGTTGCCCGCAGCTTTAAATTTGTTCGAATTATAGAAGAAAAGAACCAGGGCCGGGCCTGGGCGCGCACGGCCGGCTTTAACGCCGCCAAAGGCCAGATTATCGGCCGGATTGACGCCGATACTCGCTTACCCACCGACTGGGTAGAACGGGTTAAAGGGTTTTATGCCGACCCCGCCCACGCCAATACAGCCCTAACCGGTGGCTGTGCCTTTTATAACGTACGGATGCCGCGCCTGGACCAATGGATTACTAGCCAGTTTGTTTTTAGGATGAACCGACTGCTGGTGGGTCATTACATCTTGTGGGGTTCTAACATGGCTGTGCCCAAAAAACTGTGGCAGTCTGTTAAAAATGACACCTCGATGCGTAACGATATTCACGAAGACCTTGATCTGTCTTTTATTCTGCATAAAAAGGGTTACCAGATTCACTACTGGTCCACCTTGGTAGTGGGTGCTTGTATGCCACATGTCTTTGAGCATGATGGCACGCTGTGGCCCTACCTAAAGATGTGGCCCCGTACCCTGCAAGCCCATAACAAAAAGAGCTGGCCATTGAGTTATGTTGGCGCCGGCTTTTTGTATGTCATGCAGTTTGTGCCGCGTTCGGCCGAACGGATTGCGGTGTGGTGTGGTCGTCCGCCGCTTAACGAGCGTCGTTAGAAGTGTAGCCGCCGTACTGATTGGTTTGTGGTGTACAGCTGCCCCACAGCCCGCGTTTTTGGTTCTGGGCTTCGGCTTGAAGCTGTTTGAACTCGTCTAGCTTGGTAAACGGAAAGCTGGTGTAGGCAAAGCCGTAGCCCTGCTTGATGATCTCGGCATTAACTAAGGTGCCGTCTGGCAAATAGACATATCTGAGCAGGCGTTTATAGCGGTCGCGATTGGTGTTGGTCGGGTCGGCTTCGAGCCGAACTGGTGAATTGCCAATCCGCTGCTTGGTAAAAGCGGCCGCGGCTGCTCCAAAACACTGAACGGCCTTGCGCGGGTCATGTGTTTCGGGCGTATCAACGCCAATAAAGCGGATCTTTTCTTTGGTGCCATTCATATCAACAGTTATGGTGTCGCCATCGGCAAACTCGACGACATGATAATAACCCGGCGGTGCTGGCGGCAACCGACTATCCGGCAAATGTTTAGCCAGCCAAGGGCTTAGAGCGGCGATAATTAAGGCCACAAAAATAGCAATAAGTTTCTTCTTCATAGCTTTAGCCTACGCCCTAATTATTAAGAACTGCTGAACTTATTTGTTCTTTGGTCAGATTGGTGCCATCTAGTACGATGGCGTGCTCATCGGGCTGGGGCTCTTCTAGGTGGTTGCTGAGTCTGTCGAAGTCTTGATCGGTCATATTGCCCAAGACGCGTGAATCCTGCTGGTGGGCATTAGTGGTGGCGCGTTGTTTGGCAACTTGGCGAGGGGCTTGCACCCAGATAAGTACGGTTTTGGCAGCGGCCAGTTCGGCAATCTGGCGCAGCTTTTGACGATCTTTATAGAAGTTAAAATTGGTGTCAAAGATGACGCTCTTGCCTTGCTTCAGGAGAGCTTCGGTTTGCTTATTCATCTGCTCATATAGCTGATTGCTTTCTTGCTGGCTGTAAGTCGGTGCCTGGAACTGTTCTTTGCGAATATGATCAGCCCACAGGTGTTCGGCACCAGTTAGATTGTGCAGTATTTGGGCGGCCGTGGTTTTACCGGCTCCGGGATAGCCAACCATTAGGTAGAGCGTTGTCATTGCTAGTAGTCGATACCCTTGTTGGCCAGGTATTTTTCGTCAAAGTGGTGCTTTATTTTGGTCATATTGGTGGCGATATCGGTGAGCGGGATTAGTTCTTCCGGAAAGTTACGGCCGGTTAAGCATAGGCTGGTGCCCTTGGCGCGGTCCTCGATAAGCTTTTTCATTTGATCAACCGTCAGTAAACCATTGTTGACGGCGTTGTTGATTTCGTCGCAAATTACCAGTTGGAACTTGCCGCTGGTGGCGGCCTTGTAGGCTTCGTCATAGGTTTCTCGGGCAGCTTGCTTGTGCTGATCTTCCGTAACACCTTCGGCGCTGAGTTCGCCGGCGTTGTAAAAGCCTTTGCCACCCTTATAAAAATAAAGCTTGTCTTTAAAAATCGGCTGAATCTTAGCGATAAAACGATGTTCGCCGACTTCCCAGTGCTTAATAAATTGAATGAAGGCCACCGACCAATCGGTGCCCAAAGCTCGGGTCATCAGACCCATGCTGGCGCTGGTTTTACCCTTGCTCTCGCCGGTGTAAACAATTACCACCGCCTCTTTTTGTTTAAAATCTTCGAATGCCATGGTTGGTGTTAGGCCCCCAGGGCGGCGTCTATTTTAGGGCGGTCAAAACCAACAATAATCGTGCCATTTATGTCTAAAACCGGTATGCCTAACTGGCCGGACTTCTGAACAACGGCTTGGGCATTGGCCGGGTCTTTTTCGATGTCGAGGTCGGTGTAGGCGACGCCTTTCTTATCTAGATAGTCCTTGGCGGCATGACAGAAGGCGCACCAGGTAGCACTATATATAGTGACGGTAGGTTTGTCGGTAGCGCTAGAAGAACTCATAGTACATCTATTATATCACGCTTGCAGCCTCTGCCCCACTCCTGTTATACTACTTGGAGATGAAGAGATATTTCGCCGCCGCCAAGACGACGCATCTATCTTCTTGCGGTATATCGCAAGGAGGTAATCTCTAGTGCTGCTACAAAACTTTGCCGAATCAGACAGCGGCATTCACATTAGCCTTAAGGCCGAGCCATTGTTTCATATTGGACCGCTCGAAGTAACTAACGCCATGCTGTATGGTTTTATCTGTTCGGCCTTACTTGTGGTATTGATGATCGCCGCCGCCCGTAAAATTACCGTTCGACCACAAAAAGGCTTCTTCCGTAACCTGGTCGACTATGTGGCCGATTTTGTGGTGACCTTGCTAGAAGGACCATTTGGCAACCGCGAAACGGCGGCTCGTTTTGCCCCTTACTTTGGCGTCTACTTCTTCTTTATTATCTTTTCCAACCTGCTGGGCCCGCTACCAGTGGTAGGTGAAGCCATTACGTTTGGTGAATCGCCGCTGTTCCGCCCGTTTACGGCCGACCTCAACGGTACCATTGCCCTGGCCGTAATTGCCATCCTGATGGTGCAGTACCTCAGTATTAAAGAACAAGGCGCTAAAAAGCATCTGCAACACTACTTTAGTGACAAGCCCAAGAATCCGATCAACCTGTTTATTGGTGTCCTAGAAGTGTTTGGTGAGTTTACTCGGGTGATTAGCCTGAGCCTACGTTTGTTCCTTAATACCGCCGTTGGCGAAATTCTGATTGCTGTCTTTACTTCTATGGTGTTAGCTGGTGGCCGCACGCCGCTGGCCGTTTTACCGATTATTCTGTTCGAGGGCTTGGTGGCATTCATTCAAGCCTATGTATTCACGGTGCTCGCCGGCACCTATTTGGGGCTTGCCATTGCGCATGCCCACGGCGATTCACACGATAACCACTCTGAACCGTTAAATAAGGTCGAAACAACGGGTAACAGTGGTTAGAACCATCTTGTCCACGGACAAGTTACAATACAAGGGATAAACTAAGGAGTTAAAATCATGGTTCAATTATTTGCAGACGCCGAAAGCGCATTAGCGATTTCTAAAGGCATTATGCTCGGTATCGCTTTTGCTTCAGCCGCATTAGGCTTGGCATTAGTTGGTGCGAACTACATGAAGGCTTTGGGTCGTAACCCAGAAGCTGGTAAGGCTGCTAGCCAGATCGTCATCATCGCTGCGATGATCGAAGTGACTGCATTGTTGGCCTTCCTACTCGGTGCCTTCTTACTCGGTTAATATTTAGAAAGGATTCATTAAGGTGATAGCATTTGTTCCAATATTTATAGCTTCTGCTGAAGCAGCTGCCGAACCAGAAGGTATTGCCGCCTTGGGGATTGACCCATGGGCCATTTTGGCGCAGGCTGTCACCTTTTTGGTCCTCTTCTTCTTAATTAAGAAGTTTGCATTAACCAAGATTGTCGGCACGCTCGAAGAGCGCCGCAAGACAATCGACAAGGGTGTTATGTTGGGTATCGAAATGGAAAAGGAAAAGACCGATCTTGATGAGCGCGTCGAAGCCCTTTTGCAGAAGGCTCGTAAAGAAGCCGACACCATTATCGCCCAAGGACACGAAGAAGCCGGTAGCATGCTCAAAGAGGCCGAAGCTCAGGCTCAGCACAAAGCTGATGCCCTGCTAGCCGACGCCCACAACCGCATTGCCGAAGATATCGACAAGGCCAAACAAGAACTCAAAAAAGATATGGTTGAATTGGTTGGCATGGCCACCGCGGCAATTATCCGCGAAAAGGTTGATGCCAAAAAGGATACTCAGCTGATTGAACGGATGCTCGAGGAAGTTAAGTAATGGCAACGGCGACCCAACGAACCGAATTAGCGCGCGTAATCGCGACTATGATGCAGAAGCAAGCGTCTTCTAAGCAGTTGGCTCGCCAGATCGCGGCATACTTAGTCCAAGAACATCAAACCAAAGACTTGGACCTCATCTTGCGGGATGTCCTGACGGCTCGGGCCCGCGACGGTGTCATCGAGGCTAACCTAACCACCGCCTTTCCGCTAAGTGCCGGTGTTAAGGCCGAGGTGAAGCAGTTGCTAAAGAATGAGTACCCGGCCGCCAAGCAATTTGTTTTAGACGAAACCGTTGAACCCCAGGTGTTGAGCGGCATTAAGGTGCAGACGGCCGACAAGCAGCTCGACCAAACCGCCCAAGCTAAATTAGATAAATTAACGAGGAAATTCTAAATGATAATTTCTAAATCCTAAACGGTTTAGAATTTAGATATTCGTGTTTAGAGTTTATAGGAAGGAATAACATGGCAGATATATCAATCAAGGAACTCGGCGCCGACATTCGGGCAGCCATTGAAGATCTTAAACGAACTGGTGATTTTGAAACCGTTGGTGTGGTAACGCGCGTTGGTGACGGTATCGCCTGGATCTACGGCCTAAGCAGCGCCGGTTATAACGAAATGCTCGAGATCGAGGCCACCGACGGTACCAAAGTAACCGCCTTTGCCTTGAACTTAATGGAAGACGAAATTGGTACGGTACTTTTGGGCGAAGACACGCTCATTAAGGCTGGTGCCAAAGCTCGCCTAACTGGTAAGGTGCTCGAAGTGCCGGTTGGCCCCGAACTAGTTGGTCGCGTGGTTGACCCATTAGGTAACCCGCTAGACGACAAAGGCCCAGTTAAAACTAAACTAACTGGTTTGGTAGAACGCACTGCCCCTGGTGTGCTAGATCGCAAGTCGGTGCACGAACCACTCATGACCGGTATTATGGCCATCGACGGCATGGTGCCAATTGGTCGCGGTCAGCGTGAGTTAATTATTGGCGACCGCCAAACCGGTAAAACTGCCATTGCCATCGACACCATGATCAACCAGCACCAACAAGGTACCGGTGTTATCAACATTTACGTCGCCGTTGGTCAAAAGCTGTCTAAGGTAGCTCGCATGGTCGAACGCCTCAAGCGCGAAGGTGTCATGGACCAAACCATTGTCATCGCCACCAGCGCCAGTGACCCGGCTTCGTTGCAGTACCTGGCCCCCTATGCCGGAACCGCCATGGGCGAATACTTCCGCGACAACGGCCAGCACGCGTTAATCATCTATGATGACCTGACTAAGCACGCTGCCGCCTATCGCCAAATGTCACTGTTGCTGCGCCGCCCACCGGGCCGCGAAGCCTACCCGGGTGATGTTTTCTACCTGCACTCGCGTTTGTTAGAGCGTTCGGCTAAATTGAGCGACGAAAAAGGTTCCGGTTCACTAACCGCCCTGCCAATTATCGAAACCCAGGCCGGCGACATCTCGGCTTATATTCCTACTAACGTGATTAGTATTACCGACGGTCAGATCTTTATGGAAACCAGCCTGTTCTACCAGGGTATCCGCCCGGCTATCTCGGTTGGTTTGAGCGTGTCACGCGTCGGTGGCTCGGCCCAAACCAAAGCCGTTAAGAGCGTGGCCGGTAACTTGCGTCTGAGCCTGGCTCAGTTCCGCGAACTAGCTGCCTTTGCCCAGTTCTCGACCGATCTTGATACCGAAACCAAACAACGTATTAACCGCGGTCAACGCCTGACCGAGCTGCTTAAGCAACCGCAGTTCTCACCGCTGAGTGTTTGGGAGCAAACGGCTGCCCTAATGGCCGCCACCAACGGTGCCTTTGACCACGTACCAGTCGAAAAAATCAAAGACGCCGAGAAGGCTTTGTTGCAACGTTTGCACAGCGACCACCGCAAGCTGATGGACACCCTAAACAAGGGTGATAAGCCAACCGACGATATGCAAAAAACTATCCTTAAAGTGGCCGAACAGGTTGCCAAAGGATATGTTGAAACCAAGGCACAAACTAAGGTTCCTAGCGAAACTAAGGAGAAATAGCCATGTTACGCGAACACAATCCAGACCTAGAAACAGATGTTAAACCAGAAATCGACCAACGAGCTCATGTTATAGCCCTAGAGGCTTTGGCCGATATTGATGGCCGCGCCCGTGGTGGTGATCTTTTCGCCGGCGCCCGAGCCGCCGGTTTAAGCGACGAAGCCGCCCACGATTTGGCCGTTCAAATTGCCGGCGACCCCTTAATGGCCGATTTAATTGCAGTTGACGGTGGTTTACTGGTTGGCGCTCAGCAGGCCTTGTACGCCCAGGAAAGACAGAATGGCTAGCACCCAGCAACTGAAACGACGCATGGGTTCGATCAAGAACACCAAGCAGATCACCAAGGCAATGGAATTGGTGTCGGCTAGTAAGATGCGTCGTGCTCAAGAAGCTGCCAACAAGTCACGTGACTTCCGTAATGTGGCTCGCGAAATTCTGACTCGTTTGCGCCAGTTGACTAATGTTAACGATCACCCACTGTTTAAGCAGCGCAAGGTTAAAACCCGCTTACACATTGTGATTGCCAGTGACCGCACTTTAGCTGGTGCCTATAACAGCAACGTTCTTAAACAGTTCGCCCAAGAGCTCCAGCAAGACGAAGCCGAAGGCGTTACCAGCCAAGCAATTGTGATTGGTCGCCAAGTCGCCCGTTTTGTTAGTAAGGTTCAGGGTTGTGATGTGGTTGCCGTTTACGAGAACTTCCCCGAGCACCCCGATGCCAACGATATTCGTCCACTGCTTAATACCGTTGTCGATAAATTTTTGGACGAAACCATCGACGCCGTTGATATTATCTACACAGACTATAAGTCGAGCATTCGCCAAGAAGTCACTAGTCTCCGTCTGTTACCAGCCGCTTTCCAGGAAATCGAGATTGAACATGATCTAGAAGAAGCCATTTTTGAACCATCGGTCCAAGCCGTGTTAGATAACGTTACTTTGCGCCTGGTTGAATCATTGTTGAGCCAATCGATTCTAGAAAGCTTTGCCAGCGAACATTCGATGCGTATGATGGCCATGAAGAACGCCAGCGACAATGCCACTGAACTTATTGACGACCTCACCCTGGCCTTTAACACCGCCCGCCAAGCCAGCATTACCCAAGAAATTGCCGAAATCACCGGCGGCGCCGAGGCGATATCATGAAGCAGTTAATTACCGCAAACGACCGACATCATCAACCACAAGAACAAGGAGAAAAATAATGGCAACAGCAACAGTAAAGAAAACAACCGGCAAGATTACCCAGATTGTGGGTGTGGTGATCGACGTCAGTTTTGGCGAGAACCACCTACCGGCAATTTATAACGCCCTAGAAGTTAAGGTTGGTGATCGTACCCTAGTTATGGAAGTTGCTCAGCACCTTAGCGAAAGCGCTGTGCGGGCTGTTGCCTTGGGTTCGACCGACGGCTTGGAGCGCGACAGCGCCGTAACCGACACCGGTGCACCAATTAGCGTGCCAGTTGGTAAAGAAACCCTAGGCCGCATGTTCAACGTCATCGGCGACCCAATCGATAGCAAGGGTGGAACATTCAAGAACCGCGCGCCGATTCACCGTGAACCACCAAAGCTCAGCGAGCAATCTGGTAAGGTTGAAATTCTGGAAACCGGCATGAAGGTCATCGACCTGATCTGCCCGATCACCAAAGGTGGTAAGGTTGGTTTGTTCGGTGGTGCTGGTGTTGGTAAGACCGTTCTTATTCAAGAGCTTATTAACAACATTGCTAAGTTCCACAGTGGCTACTCGGTTTTCGCCGGTGTTGGTGAACGTACTCGCGAAGGTAACGACCTCTACCACGAAATGAAAGACTCGGGCGTGCTCGAAAAGACCTCGCTAGTGTTTGGTCAGATGAACGAACCACCGGGTGCCCGTTTGCGCGTGGCCCTAAGTGGTTTGGCCATTGCCGAAGGCTTTCGTGACGAAGGTAAGGACACCCTTCTTTTTGTAGATAACATTTTCCGCTTCACTCAAGCTGGTGCCGAAGTGTCGGCTCTGCTCGGTCGTTTGCCATCGGCCGTTGGTTATCAGCCGACTTTGGCGCAAGAAATGGGTGCTCTGCAGGAGCGTATCACCAGTACTAAGAAGGGTTCAATTACATCGGTTCAGGCCGTCTACGTACCAGCCGACGACTTTACCGACCCAGCTCCCGCTACGGTGTTTGCTCACCTCGACTCAACCATCGCCCTAAACCGCGCTCTAACCGAGCTTGGTTTGTACCCTGCCGTTGACCCACTGGATTCGTCTTCTACCATTCTTGACCCGGAAATTGTTGGCGAAGAACACTACAACGTGGCCCGCGAAGTGCAACGTATTCTGCAGCGCTATAAAGACTTGCAAGACATCATTGCCATTTTGGGTATGGAAGAACTATCCGACGCCGACAAGCAAACCGTGGCCCGCGCCCGTCGTATCCAACGTTTCTTGACTCAACCCTTCTTTGTAGCCGAAGACTTTACTGGCAACAAGGGTCAGTACGTACCGCTAAATGACACCATCGCTGGCTTCCGCGAAATCCTCGACGGCAAGCACGACGACAAACCCGAAGATGCCTTCTATATGAAAGGTAGTATTAAAGACGTTAAGTAGCCCTATCCAGGCGGATAAGGTTTATAATGGGGGTTATGTCGTCGGCCTCTGCAGTACTTGAGTTCGCCTCCAAATACCCTGTTAAAAAGTGCCTAAAGGGCGAGCTTATATTGGTAGAAGGAGAAGCGCCCAACTGTGCCTACGTAATTAAACGAGGCATTGTTAAAGGTTATGCGCTGACGGCCGACGGAGTTGAAAAGCCAATTTCGTTTGATACTGTCGGTGAGCTATTCCCGATTGGTTGGGTCTTTAGCAAGATTAAGTGGTCGCAGTACTACTACGGTGCTTTTAGTGATTGTGAACTGTATTGCGTTCCGCGACAGGACTATATAGATTTTGTCCAAAGTAATCCGCAGCTCAACTTTCAGATTTATCGTGATTTCATCGACAGTTATTTATACTTTCAGATGCGCGTCAACGCGCTTGAGCAGTCCAAGGCCATCGACAAAATAATACATACCCTGCATTACTTAGCACTACGTTTTGGCCGCGAGATTAAGGCCGACACTGTGCAAATAACCATACCTCTAACTCAGCAGGAGCTGGCTAACATCATGGGTCTGACCCGAGAAACAACCGGTCTTGAGCTAAACCGTTTAATCAAACAAGGAATAATAAAGCAAGATCGGCGAAAACAGTTTATCGTTTTCACCGATCGTTTAAACGAAGCGCTTGATATCGACTATGGGCTAGGCCGAATCGATAAGACTACCAAACTCTAGTATTCGGCCAGCTTGCGGTTCAGCTTGCGCCAGCGGCGGCTTAGTAGACGCTGAGCTTTGGGATGCCAGTCTTGCATGAGCTCGTCGTAGAACTCATCGGCATCGTAATCTCTATCGATGCGACCTTTTAGACGTTTAATTGTTGCTTGCGCGCTCTTCATTATTCGTCTCCTTCCCATTACTTAACTGTACCCCTATAGTAACAAGCTTATGTTTAGCTGGCTGTTAACTTTCTCACAGCGCCTGGTTGTTACTTTTTGACGATGTGGTTGACCAGTACGGCAAGTTGCTGGGGTGATGTAACGGCTTTTAGAACATAGCGACTGGCGCCAAGCTTGTAGGCTTTTTGTATATTGGTGTCTTGATCGATGTTACTCAGGATAATGATATGACAATGCGGGTGTTTTTGTTTGGGCTGATAGGCTTTCAGGAATTCAACACCATCCATAACTGGCATTAATAGGTCTAGTAAAATTATATCGGGTTTAAACGAGCGGGCTAACTTTAGACCGGCTAGGCCGTCATGCGCTGTCGTCACTGCGTGTCCTTCTTTTTCAAGAATTAAACGATAGGCAGCGTTTAAGATTTTCTCATCCTCGATAATAAGTATTCTAGCCATGGTAACCCCACACTATCACTAGTGGCAAAACCGGGCTATTAGATTATTCACACCACTAGCTTTTGGCTTGAGTTGGGCTGGGTAAGGCAAAGTAAAAGGTTGAACCCTTGCCTTCTTCACTGTCGAACCAGAGCTGTCCACCCAGGGCTTTGACGATTCCGCTAGAAAGATACAGCCCCAAACCGGTGCCTTCACTAACGATTTGTTTTACGTTGGGTGATCGATAGAACTTGTTAAAGATGTGGTTCTTGGATGAAATTGGTATGCCATAACCAGTATCCTGTATGCGGATAATTTGTTCGTTACCACTGCGTCTAATCGATACAGACACCTTGCCGCCGTCCGGCGTGTACTTGACGGCATTAGATAATAAGTTGGCGCAAACCTCATGAACAAAGTTAGGATCGGTATTCACAGTATTCTGATGTTGAATATTGGTTCGTATTTGCAGATTTTTGGCTTTTATTTGTGGCTTCAGCTCAAGTAGGCAGCGATCGATGATATTAGCTAACAGCAATGGTTTACTATCGAGCACTAGTTTTCCGGACTCAATTCGACTAATGTTCAGGAGGGTGTTAATAATTTCATTCATACGGTCAACAGATTCTATAATATTGTCCATAAAACCAGTTTGATCGGCCGTCAACTGCCCGCTATAGCCGTTTTGTAGTATGTGGGTATAGGTTTTAATTGCCGTTAAAGGTGTTCTTAACTGGTGTGACGCTAAGTAAATAAACTCTGACTTCATCCGGTCAATTTCTTGCTCATGGCTAGTGTCACGAAAAACCTCAACGGCTCCAATTGGGTGGCCGTTCATAAGTATCGGCGAAACTGTTACGCTGACTGGTACGACACTGCCCTTTTTATGACGATAATACATCGATGTAGTAACTGGTTCGCCGGTCAAAAACGCGGTTGTAATTGGTCGATCCAGAAGCTCTATTTCCTGACCGTTTTCATCTTCTGCGATAATGACTTCTGGGAACCATTTACCAATCGCCTGGCTACGCTTGAGTCCAAGTATTTCCAGCGCCACCTGGTTAATGCGACTAATTTTACCATCTTGATCAGTGGCTAGAGCGCCCTGGCCGATGCTATCAAATAAAGCTTCGTTTTCGGCCTGTTGCTGGGCCAGTTGGATGATGCGCCGGCGCAGGTTGCTGGTTTTATTGGTATTTGGCTTCATGACTTATCCTCGTCGCAAAGTTTTTTAAGAGTTAAATCGTAGTTATACAACAAGGCTTCGTCGTCGGTTAATACCCCTACCGACAAACGTAGCCATTGTATCAGCTTTTTCAAATCCGCCTTAGTTAGGTCACTTGGTTCGATGCTTAGGTGGTTGCGAATTTGCCGATCAATAAAGCGTTGGCTGGCCGGACCTAAAAGTTCGCTCGTGGCGTTGATCAACTGCCGGTAGCAAGCGGTAGGCATAGCCTATACTTCCTCGATGCGTTTGAGTTTTTTGGCACCATACGCGATCATGCCATAACCGGCACTAATGCTACAAATCAGAAATACACCCATGAATAACAACGGCGCCAGGCGTAACTTGTTGAGCTGGCCGCCGCGCGCTCCAATTAGTTGCAGGATAATAGAGTTGACTACGACCATGCCAATACCACGCGACATCCATTGCAGGGACTCGCGGTAGACCACACACTTAACTCCTAGGCTGTAGGCCCTAAGGTTATAGGTCGCCGTCAAAGCACGGTACCAGGCGTAGGCATAGGGTACGATAATGGTCGATACGATTAACCAGCCAGGCAAATAAAAACTTGCTCGGCTCTTTGGTGGCGGTACCTGATAGCCACCCCTACCGATTGCCATAAAAGTGTAGGCTGTCACCAGCGCTAGTGCCAGTAGCGGCAATCCAAAAGTAACAAACTTATGCGGCCGCTTGCTGGTCAGGTTAACAAGCTTTTCGCTACCAAAGCCAATTAATGAAAACCCGGCTACAGCCACGATGACACTTAGATAGTTGTTAAAAATGACTGCCGTAGATGTCAAACTGGGATGGGTTATGAACATGTTGCCAAAGATGGCGGCAATGATTGACGTTATTGGCATTCTAAAGGCAATTAAACCCAGGCCCAAAGTTAAATACTTAATACCCTCGCCGTCTTTGGTATGCCTGATCGTTCGCCAATAGGTTACCAATTGCACTAAACCGTAGGCGGCAACACTCCACAGGATAGTCATTAACAAGTCAAAGGTTATGATGATGGCATAGGCCTTATCTCTAGAGATATTGAGGGCATTGAGGGTGCTGGTAGAAGGCACAAACAAAAGCGTGGCAACAACGTAGCAAGCCGTTAGCGCTGCCATAACTGGATACAATCGTTTGGGATTACGTAACATCCTGCCCTCGCTTCTTACTACACTGTTATAAGCCATCGTGTCCTGCTATAATAGTACTACATAATTACCTCCGAGGAGATAGAGACAGTGTTGCAATTTGAGTTAGTTACCTTAGACGGAACCAAGCTTTCCGAAGAAGTTTACGAAGTACGCCTCCCCACCCCACAAGGCGAGATCGGCGTTTTTACCAATCACGCACCATTAGTTAGTGTGGCCGTGCCTGGCGTTATTACGGTTAAACGTGGGGCTGGTGATCCACCGGCCAAGTTTGAACTGTTTGCCACTAACGGTGGTGTTATAGAAGTTGTCGAAGGAAAAGTCCGGGTGCTAGTGGACGAAGCCGACCGCAGCGACGAGATTAATGAACAAGAAGTTCAAAAGGCCTACGAGCGCGCCCAAGCTATGCGTGCCGAAGCTAAAGATCAAGTATCGCTCGACAAAGCCCAGAGTTTGATCGACCGCCACGCGGTTCGTTTGCAGGTAGCTGGTCTGCGTCGTCGTCACCCTCGTCGTTAACAAGCGATTCCACAGTTGGCAATTTAGGGTTTTCGTACTATGCTATGGTCATATACATAAGGAGGGTTCCATACTATGTTTTCAAGATTGAAGTTAGCCGCTGTAGCGGCCGAATTTACCGGTGTCGCGGCACTGACATTGGTTCTATTAGCGGTTGGTAAGTCCGGTGTCGGCTATTCATACTTTTTGAGTACTGGTGTGGCCCTGGCCTTCTTGGGCTCAGCTTTGTTTTTGGCACGGGTGTCGGGTGCGCAGTTCAACCCAGCCGTTACGCTTGGCCTGTGGTCGAGTCGTAAGGTTTCAACCCTACGTGGCGTCGCCTATATTGCCGCCCAGTTTGCTGGTGGTGCCTTTGCATGGTGGCTTTACACCTACCTAACTGGGCAGGAATTGCCTAAGACCGAAATGGTCTTTGCCTGGCGGATTCTGGTGGCCGAAATGATTGCCGGCTTTGTGATTGCCTTTGGTGTGGCATCAGCCATCTACCAAGAGTACGAAGGTCTGCAGTTCGCCGCTACCGTAGCCTTGGCCATCTTTATTGGTACGCTAATCGCTGCTTTGGGCTCTAACGGTATTGGTAACCCAGCCGTGGCTCTTGGTGTTCGCAACTGGAGCTGGGCTTACGTCGCCGGCCCACTGGTTGGTGGTATTGTTGGTACTAACTTGTATTTGTACTTCTTCGCTTCTAGTAAAGAAATCGCCATGGCGGTAGCTAAAGCGCCTGCTAAACGAGCTGTTAAAAAGCCTGCTCCACGCCGCAAAAAATAGTTTTAAAGCTTCCCGTCAATAACATCATCTTCGAACTGCTTGACACCCTTAAGATCAAGACTGTACTGGCTAGTATCAGGAAAATCTAGTTCCATAACATGCTTCCAGACGGCAGCAACCAGTTTCTGCAAACGGTCTAGATCTTGGGGTTTAGGCTGATATGGAAGATATACCAGTTGTCCATCTTCGTTGGGCTCGACAAACTGCAGAGCCAGCTCAGTTACTTGCTGCTTGTTATAGCTGGCCGACCCTTCGACCATAAGTTTATAAAAAGCTAGTTGTTGCTGGTATAAATGGGCTCGTATTTGTGGGTAAGCCCCCTTGGCTTGCCATTCCTGCAGCGCATTACCGGTTTTGTAATCGACCACGGCAAGTTGGTTATTGCTGGTTTGGCGAAGAACGTCGATCTTACCAGTTAAACGGGCGTCACCTAGCACCACGCCCTCGTTCTTAAAGTTGTATTCACTTTTGTCGCTGGCTGTAAAGGTTGGCATGATCTGTTGGTAAACATGGTCCAAGGCCGCGCAACCGCGTTCGATGAGGCGTTGTTTGTCACTGTTTGGCAGCGCCGAGTTCTGCAGCGACTTAGTAAGAATGGCCTGGAGCTGGGCAAGTTTGGGTGGCTTGCCTTGTTTGATGACTTGGGTGTGAACATAGTGTAGTGCTTCGTGAACGGCCGATCCAAACACCGAACTAGGAGTGATTGCTTCTGGAAAGTGCAGAATATGCCTAAAGAAGAAGTGCTGTGGACCGCCGCGGGTTAGGTCAAAGAAACTATTAAGATGGGTGGCGCTCAGTTGATAGGTGGTCAAAAAGGTTTGCAAGCTATCTTTTAGGCTGCGTTTTTGCACCTGAGTAAGACCCCACAACACAGCTTGATTGTGGATTAGATCGTTTGTCTGGGCAGCCGGCAGTGGCTTAGGTGCGGGTTGGTCATTGAGCCAGATTAATGACTCGGTCGGTTTACCGTTTAGATTCTTCTGATGGCTGGTTAGGTACAGATTAGATTTGGCACGGGTTAGAGCAACGTAAAAAAGACGAAGCTTGTCATCTAGGCTGTCCCGGGCAGGTTTGATTGACTCTAGGTTGTGGGGCAAGCCAAAACTGAATGAACCACTGCGCGTTTTGCTGCCCCAGACGTCGTTGTGGCACGACAACACAAAAACCGTGTCCCATTCTAACCCTTTGGCTTTGTAGGCGGTCATTAGCTCGACGGCTTCCGGTGTGGTGGTGTGCGGGTTGGTGTCTAATAAGTTTAAGGCGCTGCGCTGGTACAGGCTGACGAATTCGACCAGATTAGCTAAATTAAGGGGTTGGCCGGGACGATACTCGCGCAAGCGTTCACGCAAGGTGGTGAGCTGGCCTAATAACGTAAAGTAATCTTGGGTTTGGCTTTGCAGACGTTGGTTACTAAAGTAGAAACGGCGGTACGGCACCTGCCAGCTGCTGCCATCGGCTAGGGTAACCGGTTGATTGCCGATTAGCGTGTCGAGTACGTCATCAAGCGACCGGGTGCTGGTCTGAAAGGCCAGTGTGGTGATGGCTTCGGCGCAGTGGCGCAGACGTTTGTCGGGGTGATCGAGCATGATTTCGAGCCACAGGCGTTTGTGTTTGTAGGCGTCGAGTGAAATCTGCCATAAAACTTGGGGTTCGAACTGCCAGTAGTCGGCACTCAAAACTTGCGGAAGCAAGGCGTTGGCCTCGGCCCAGTCACCGCTGGCACCTAATTGTATAAGGCGGGCTAGATCAAGTAGTTCGATAATTTTGGGTTGGGTTAAAATGTGCTCACGACGTTCGTAGCTAACTGGCAGTTGCTTATCTAGTAGGAAGGGTACGATTTCGCGTAAATAGCTGTGTTTGGGGGCCAGTATGGCAATGTCACTGGGCTTCTTGCCCTGCTTGATAAGCCTTTCGACCTCTTTGGCCACAAAGGCGTATTGGTCAAGCTCCGACATTCCTTGGATGCGGACAACCTTAGCAGGCGGCGGCGTGGCATGGCCGCTTTGGAGTTCTTTGCTAACCCCTTCTACGGCTGTTTCGAGGCGTTCGGTACCGTGCACAATTACCGACCGAGCTAGCTGCAGTAGCTCACTTCCCGACCGGTAATTCTGGTTTAGAACAATGTTAGTGACATTCTGCCAGCGTTTCAAAAAGTCCAACATAACCGACAGTTCAGCGCCTTGAAACCGATAGATAGCTTGGTCGTCATCACCCACTACCATCAGGTTCGGCTGGCCTTCGTGCACCGGGTTGTCGGCTAGCAATTCCAAAAGGCGGTTCTGGGCTCCATTAGTGTCTTGGTATTCGTCGACCATTAAGTACTGAAACTGCTCTTGCAGGGTTAGGCGTAACTCTGGCTCTTGCTCGAGGGCTTTTATGGCGCGCAAGATCATGTCGTCGTAGGTGTACCAACCGCGGTCTGCCAGGGCTTTTTGGTAGCGTTTGTAAATAACGCCCAAGGCTTCTAAAAAGCTGGTGCGTCGCTGATCGGCCATTCGCCAGTGTTTATACGAGTCCTGCACCAGCCAGCGGTTACGCCAAGCGGTGATAGACGGCGCAAAGCGACCGTCTGGTTGAATGGCGTCGATGGCCGAAGCTAGTTCATTGGTACACATTTGTGCCAAGGAGCTATCAGCTTCTTTAGCCGGAAAAGCCCGCAAGTGAGCCAGCAGTGCCTCATATATCGGTAGGTGCTTGGGGTGAGGCCGGTCGGCAAAAGTTTCCGGTAAGAGGTTTTGGGCGTAACTGGTAAAGGCGCGGTTTCCTTTTACGATGGACGCTAAATCGTCCGGTTCAATGCCAGCCTGCTTGAGCCAACTGATGGTTGTCTGGGTGGCGCGCAGGTGTAGGAACTCATCGCCCAGTTTGGTTTGCAAGGGGTTGCTGTGCGGTAAATGTTGGAAAATATCAGCCAGAAGCTCATAAGAACCCAGCTCCTCAACGGGTTTAAGCAGAGGCTGTTCAATGAAATACTCGGGGTAACGCTGGATTATCTCGCTGCCAAAGCCATGGAATGTATAGATGCCTACGTGGTAGGCCGCCTCGCCAATTAGCTGGCTCAAACGGTCGCGCATGTTGCGGGCGGCGGCCTCGGTAAAAGTTAAACAAAGAATATTAGCCGGGTTGGCATCGGTTTTTTGCAGAATTTGCGCCACGCGCATGCTTAGCAGCTGGGTTTTACCGGTACCCGGGCCGGCAATTACCATCAACGGGCCGTCGATATGTTCGACCGCCTGACGTTGGGCGGCGTTCAGTTTGTGCAGTTCTTCTTTATAGCTTCCCATGTAGGTCTATTGTACTGCTTTTGTGATGTTAGCGCTCATTGTACAAAATACTTGCCTAAACTGTTACCACAGGGGTATGCTGAAGATATACAACATCCTTAAGGAGGAACCATGCTTAACAATCTCGAAACTAAACTAAACAAACTGCTCGTTACCGATGCACCATTTCAGTTACCCGACGGCTTAAAGAAGTGGATTGGTCAGTACGCCTGGATTTTTGCCTTAGTTGGTGCCGTTCTAGGCATCTTGGCCAGCTTGGCCTTGCTGCCACTAATCGGCATTGGCTCATTCTTTGCGGCTGCTAGTGGATCAGCGGCTCTAGTGCTGTTTATTTGGTTGTCATTGTTTGTAATGATCGCCTACACGGCTCTGTTATGTGTTGCCACGCCGCGTCTTAAGAACATGCAAAAGTCTGGCTGGAATCTGATTTTTTACAGCAACCTATTCTTTATTGCTTACGACATCCTCTACTGGCTGGGTCACATTACTAGCGTTGGTGCATACTTCGGACTAATGTGGAATCTTTTGTGGGCTGCCGTTGGCTTGTACTTCGTCTTCCAGGTGCGTAGCCAGTTCTTGCCTAAAAAAGCCGCCAAGGCCGATAAGGCTTAGTCATGGCAACTAAAGCCACGACTAGCAAAAAACCGGGCAGGTTTGGATTCTGGCCACAGGTTGCCCTAACATCGGTTGTGGCTGCCCTATTCTTGGTGGTGGCTAACTCGGCCATCTGGGTTAACCAGTCAATTTTTAATACCGAGAACTTTACTACTACGGCCGTCACATCCTTAACTTCAGAAAGTAGCCGCCAAGCACTGGCTAGCGAAGTTGTCGATAAAGCCTTGGCCGATAAGCCATTAGTTAAGAATGTAGCTGGCGACACCGCCACCAAGTTGGTCAGTGGATTGCTAGGTACAAATCAGTTTAACCGGGTTTTAACCGCCTCGGTTGGCAAGCTGCAAGTTTATGTTACCTCTAAAGAACAAAAGTCAGTCACGTTGGATTTAACTGGTGTCAAAAGTACGGTCGAACGGCTGGTGGGCGTGGCCAATGCGGCTGGCGTTTCGGTCGCTGAAAATGGCGAACGCCTTAGCCAAGTCCCCGACCAAGTAGTGCTGGTTGATGCTAATAACATTCCAAGCTTCTATGGCTACGGGCTGGCCTTTATGTGGTTGGCACCAATTTGCCTGATCTTGGCTTTAGCATTGTTGGCCTACCCTTACGTGCGCGACCGCAGCAAGTACTACCAGGTGGCACTGGCTCAAGGCTCGGTTATTTTAGTGGCCGGCCTGCTGGCCTTATTGGTTGGCCCGCTGTTCAAGCCCCCCGTGTTGGCGTCTATTACCAGTCCTAACGTTCGCACCGTCGTCGGCAACCTGTATGATGCCTTCCTGGCTCAATTCAACCAGCAGGTTTACTGGCTAATCGTGATTGGCGTCCTGTGGGCATTGTTACCGGTGCTTGTCTGGTTTGGTCTTGGCTTTTACCGCAAGCGCGTCGCTAAGAAGAAATAGTTAAACTAAACTACCAAGTTCTGACTGGTACGGATTAGGCAATTGAATTGTGGCAGAGTCGAATTCTACCCTGTCCCATGACATCTTGCTAATTGATTCCGTATGGTTCTTTACGATTAACCCACGCACTCGGGCTCGCGTACTTGCCGGAGGGTTGGTGACTAAATGATCGATCGTTTCTTGTCTAGGCATCCAGGGTTTCCAGATGGAAGAACGAAGTTTTAAGCCAATGCCGTCTTCGGAAAACTCATCCCACAGCATGTCAATATGGCGGGCGGCGGCAAGCGCATGTTTGGTTTGCGGGGCTTCTTGGCGCAAACGCCCAATATGCTTTTCGACAAAGTCTTGTTTTAGCATCCATTCGCAACGGTCACTTAGCGATCTTGGGTTGGATCGCAGTGTGTCGACAGTATAGCGCCACTCCTTAAGAACCCATTGCTCTTCTTCGTTTAACAAGCCATCGTCATCTAATAGCTCGCCTATTTCGACCAAGGCTTCTTGAGCATCAACAGGCAGTATGCTTTCACCTGTTACGGTAGTATATTTTTCTGCCAATGTTAAATCTCTGGCAACCATTTTGGCTAGATTGGCGTACATAAACCTTGGTTCCAAATGATCAAGTTCGTAGCCACGTTCGATCATCTTTATAACCAATGATGTCGTACCAAAGGTCATGCGCATAGCCCAAGGTGACATATGGGCGTCGCCGCTAGTCATATGTAAACGCAAGAACCGTTTATTGTCGGCATGGGCTTGATTGCGCAGGTTAACAACAGCTTTATGGTCCTCGCCAGTTGTTGCGGCCGAAAAATCAACATTAAGATTTAGTTGTTTTTGCGCTACACGAAAAACAGGTTCGTCGTCTGGATATTGGTCAACAAAACCAGCTCCTGCATATATGTTTCTGGTAGCAAAATGAAGTGCTAGAGTGCCAAGTACATCTTCGGCAATCCTAATTTTTCCTGCCTGCGCACCATAATTTTCGTGATAACCCCAAGTATTGCCTATGTGGTCACGAACACGCTTATTTTGTCTAAACGAAGACAGCTTAGGGTTGGCTGCTACGAAACCTGACAATGAGTGGTTTGTCACAACTTCTCCAGCCATCTCTCCAGCCGTCGCCTCCTCTACACTGTCAAACTCGGCAGCTGAATATTCTGGATGATAGCCAAAGTCTATAAGTAGTGAACCGCCATTACTAAGATATTGTTCGTGAGAAACAACCCCTTCTGGTAAAAAACTTTGCAACTCCTTTGACAGCGGTTGTATATCAGAAAGCGCATCTTCATTGTCGTATAGCCGAAGACCCCACTCTACCTCGCTACTTATGATTCTACCGCCAGAGGACACGGTTTTCCTTACTGCCCGCCGCGTTGAATAAAAGTAGATACTACGAGTTCTGGGCTAACTTCTAGGATCTCGTCAATCTCGTCAAGGATTCTGTCGGTTTCGCTTTGTAGCTCAGCTTCAGAGATTGCTTCGACAGGAAACTCTTGGGTTACTTTTTCGCCCTCTTCTCTACGATCTTGATGATGTTTTTCTAGGTGGACTCGCTCGGCCATAGTAACTCCTATTTATTAAGGAATATTATCTACCTGTTTTTATGTAATGCAAGCATAAGCCGGGCTTTATGACGATGATTCTGCTTTAACGTTATACTGTAGCCATGGAACCTCTTGCCGAACGGATGCGCCCTAGTAGCCTGGAACAGGTGGTTGGTCAAGACCACCTACTTAAACAAGGTCAGATTATTAGTGAGATTATTGCCAAGAAGCAGCCGGTTAGTCTTATCTTGTGGGGGCCGCCTGGTAGCGGCAAGACCACCTTGGCGCGGATTATTGCCAAAGAAGTCGAGGCCGAGTTTATCGAAATTAGTGCCGTAGCGTCGGGCAAGGCCGATGTAATGCGCGTGATTGAGCATGCCAAGGGCAACCAGCGGCTAAAACAGCAAACGATCCTGTTTGTCGACGAAATCCACCGTTTTAATAAGGCTCAGCAAGACGCCTTTTTGCCGCATGTCGAAAACGGCACCATCATACTAATTGGCGCCACCACCGAAAACCCTAGCTTTGAGGTCATTACTCCCCTATTGTCACGCAGCCGAGTTTTAGTTCTGGAGCCACTCACCAAGACCGAAATCGTTAAGATTCTTAAACAAACTGCCAAAGCCGAAAAGTTAACAGCTAAACGGCTGCCAGCCAAAAGCATCGATATGCTGGCCGAACTATCCGGCGGCGATGCCCGTGTGGCACTGGGTAATTTGGAGTTAGCCACTCAGCTTACTAAAGGAACGATTACGCCAGAAATTGTCCAGACGGCCGCCCAAAAACGCATACCAGGCTACGATAAAAATGGCGAAGCCCATTACAACATTATCAGTGCTTTTATTAAGTCGATGCGCGGCAGTGACGCTAACGCTACCTTGTACTACCTGGCGCGCATGCTTCAGGCTGGTGAAGACCCTAAGTTTGTTGCCCGCCGGATGGTGATTTTTGCCAGCGAAGACGTTGGCATTGCTGCCTCGCCGGCGCTAAACTTGGCGGTAGCGACTTTTCAGGCGGTCGAACGGATTGGCATGCCGGAGTGTCAGTATAATCTGTACCACTGCGCCACGGTTCTGGCCAAGTGTCAGAAGTCGCGCGTGGTGGCCGACGCCATGCACCAAGCCCAAGCGGCCGCTGCCGACCACCCCGACGCACCAGTTCCCTTGCACCTGCGCAATGCTCCCACCAAGTTAATGAAGGACCTGGGTTACCAGCAAGGCACCAAGTGGGAGGCTAACTTTAAGCACCCGCAAGGTTTCTTGCCGGATGAGGTAAAAGAGTTGGAGCTATTCTAATTCTTGGCGGGTTTGCTTAATAAGGATTGCCGCTGCGGCGGTTAGCGATGCGGCTGTAAACATGTTAAAGCCAACTTCTACTAGGTCTTGGACCGGCTCTTCGACAGAATAAGGCTCGTAGTCGGCGATGATTGCCGGATTGGCCGGCTCATGGGTTAAGGCTTCGGCGATTTCGTCGGAATAAACAGCCCCAACAACACCACAAGTAACACCCAGTGTTAGTAACCAGCCAAAGACGCGACCGCTCTGATACCATTTTCTTTCTGGTGAAGGCGAAGGCATAGTTATAAAATACAATAAACTTGCGCAACAAACAACTCTAGCCTATTAACAATTGACAAGCAGGCATATAATAATGGGCATGACTTATTTAGAAAGACTTGGCTTGACCCAAGAAGTTGCTGAGCCGCAAGGTGAATCATTGCTAATCGGGCTAACTGGCCCTCCCGGCGTAGGTAAATCATTTAGTGGTCGCTTTTTGGACAGCCTTAACCCGGCCGATATTGCGCCAGAATTTGCCAACACCGACCTAACTAAGGCTAGGACTCTGACAATGCGTTATCTGTTGGCTAGACATGGCTACCGAGGCCGAACACATATTACCGATTTGCAGCGTTACCACGCAGAAGTCCGTCGCCAAGGCGAAGGAGCCGATGTGCTTAATCCAGTATTGGCCATTCACTCTAGTATTGTGATTATTGATGCTTTACGTCACCCCGATGACGTTGGGCATTTTAAGGACATGGGAGGCTATGTAGTTGGTTTGGTAGGACCGCTAGAAATGTGTAAGGAGCGATTTATGGCCGACCGCACTGATGTTAAGCACACCGAAGTAGCTGGAAGCGACGAGGCTTGGGAGCAGGCTGCTCAAGAGATCGATGCTATTAATAAGTGTTTGGACTTGGCCGACGTAGTTGTTGGTGTCGAACAGCCCAAGAATGCCATGCTCGACGATATACGCCAAGCGGTCGCCGACCTTTATGTTCCTGTGCTATCATCAGTACATAACTAAAGGTGTTTGCCCGTGTCAAAGCAGCCTAAACAAGCGGTTTTTCGTAATCCAATTTATGTATTTTATATAGTTGGTGGCATTGTACTCTTCATCCTAGGTGCGTTGATTGCCAATAATGGTTCGGGTACGGTCGAAACTTCTTTATTCAGAAGCGTTAATGAACTACCCGGCTGGTTGACGACAATCGTCCGGTTCATTTCTTTGTTTGGTACAATCGGTTTCGCTGTTTTACTGAGCCTATACTTTTTGGCTAGGCGGCTGTACAAAGCGGCTTTAAAGATCTTTTTAGCTGGTGCTGGTGCTTATGTGTTAGCTTATGGCACTAAACTTTTAGAAATCCGTCCACGCCCGGGCGCTATACTAGAGAACGTTCAAATTCGCGAACAGGCCATGGCGACTTTTGGTTACCCGTCTGGCCATGTGGCGGTGGCAACTGCTTTGGCTATTATTATGTATCAATATATGCCGTCACGCCTGCACAAACGCATTACGGCGGTGGTCTGGGCGGTAGCATTGTCGCGGCTTTACCTGGGTGTTCACTTACCCATGGATCTAGTTGGCGGCTTTGCGCTTGGCTTGGTAGTGGGCTCGGTAGTCAGCTTATTGTTTGGTCGTATCATCACGGCTCGGGTTTCGCCAGCCCAGGTAAAAAAAGCCCTAATACGGACCGATTTTCCGGTTAAGACAGTCGAGGTTCTAGGTGTCGATGCCCGCGGTTCTTCGCCCTTTATGGTGACATCCAAAGACGGTAAGAAGTATTTCTTAAAAGTAGTTAATAAAGATAACTTTGTAGCCGACTGGCTGTTTAAAGCGTGGCGCAAAATTGTCTATCGGCGGCTCGAGGACGAGTCGCCCTTCTTTACACCAAAGCGGCAAATCGAACACGAGTCATATGTGGCTGGACTGGCCTTTCAGGCGGGCATAAAAACACCGCGTATCGTTGATGTGTTGGAGGTTAAAGCCGATAACTGGGCGCAGATTCAAGAAGCCATCGACGGCAAGTCGCTTGATAAGGTTGATCCAAAGCGGGTTACCGACACTGTGCTTAACAAAACTTTTGCCTTGGTGGCCCAGCTCCACAAAGCCCATATTGTGCACCGTGACCTGCGAGCCGCCAATATATTTTTAGACAACAAGAACGAACCTTGGCTAATCGACTTTGGTTTTTCCGAGGCGTCGGTTGGCAAAGATCAGACCTATCGTGATTTGGTCGAAATGATTGCCTCGTTTGGCGTGATAGTCGGGGCTGAGCGTGTCGTGGCGGCGGCTGTGAAGAACATCCCCAAAGAAGAGATTGAGAATGCCCTGCGCTTTATGACCTATCCGTCAATGTCTTCGGAGACCACGCGTTTGCTCAAACAGAAGCAAGTCTTATTGCAAGAAATTGTCAAAGAACTAAAGCAGAGCCTCAAAATTAAAGAACTGAACT